>VGHV01000089.1 GCA_016868095.1 Betaproteobacteria bacterium | reverse complement strand
ATCGATCTTGCGTCCGCTTAAGGCCATCGACACAGCCCGATTCATTCTTAGTGCAGCAAAGTGATCAGTTTGGTGGCTCAGTGCATGGATAGCGTTGCAAATGGCGTGATGATCTGATTGCAAAGCAATGGAGCGCAGATGATCAGCAGCACATTGGATGGCGTGCTGCTCATCGACCGTTAGCAAGTGGCCATCGGCAGCAAGCGCTGCATCGACTGCAAGCAGCATTCTTTCAGCCTCAACCTGTTGCTCCTTAAGTGCTCGTAATTGCATGTCTAAACTGGCATGGTCAACGCCATCGCGAAGCATGCGAGTGATCGCTTCGTCGCCTAAGCCATAGGAGGGTTTGACGATGGTTGAGGCATGCACGCCGCTACCGAGCTCTAGCGCCGAGACGGAAAGTAGACCGTCGGCATCAACCTGAAAATTGACGCGGATTCGGGCAGCACCGGCGTTTAATGGGGGCAGGCCACGCAACTCGAAGCTTGCAAGCGAACGACAATCGCTCACGAGCTCACGTTCACCTTGCACAACATGGAGGGCCATCGCAGTCTGGCCATCCTTATAGGTGGTGAACTCCTGCGAACGACTCACAGGTATCGTTGTGTTTCTCGGAATGATCTTTTCAACAAGACCACCCATGGTTTCGATGCCAAGCGACAATGGAATGACATCGAGCAAGAGCCAATCATCGTTTGCACTTCGCTGACCGAGCAATAGATTGGCTTGAAGTGCGGCGCCCATGGCAACCACCTCGTCTGGATCGAGATGGCTATGAATCGGGCAGCCTAGCAGGCTTGTGAGCGCCCTGTGAACTTGGGGCATACGGGTTGCGCCACCGACAAGGATTGCTCCTTGCAATGCTTCGATCTCAATTGACGCATCGCGCAGCGCACGACGCAGCACGATCAAGGTCTTATCAAGTAGCGGCTTTGAAATCCTCTCAAAGCTATTACGGTCTAATAATTGTTGACCTAAAGGGCCGTCCAAAGTTACAGACTCACATGCGCTAAGCCTTTCCTTCGCTTCCCTTGCAAGTATCAACCAACGATGCCTATCTGATGGCGTGAGCGAGTCTAAAGCCAGTCCCAGGTCCATTAACCAGGCCTGAACAATCAAAACATCAAAATCATCACCGCCGAGCGCTGAATCGCCACCCGTAGCCAAGACCTCGAAGACACCCCGACTGAATCGCAACACCGACACATCGAAGGTGCCTCCGCCCAAGTCATAAACTAAGAATAATCCCTCTTCACCTTGGTCAAGGCCATAGGCAATGGCAGCTGCGGTGGGCTCGTTTAGGAGCCGCAACACTTTAATGCCTGCAAGTGTGGCCGCATCCTTGGTTGCCTGACGTTGCGCATCGTCAAAATAGGCAGGTACGGTTATCACCGCACCGTCGATGTCGCCACCGAGTGATTCCTGGGCACGCTGGGCAAGGCTTCGAAGGACTTCTGCAGACATGTCAATCGCAGTCTTAGGTCCGGCCGCACTATCGATGGCGAGCAGTCCTTCGCGATCAAGGAATCGATAAGGGCTGAGCGATCGGTTGATGTCTTTATAGCCTCGACCCATCCAGCGCTTAAACGACACAAAGCAATTCAGCGGATCGCCAGATCGACGTTCAAGCACTGTTTGCCCAACGCTTGTGGTGTGATCTGCGTGGTATTGCACTGCTGACGGAAGAAGTACGCAACCATCGTGGTCACTCAAACACTCGGCAACCCCTGATCGAACCGTTGCTATGAGCGAATGCGTCGTACCAAGATCGATTCCAACGGCACGCTTTGATTGATGTGGATCGGGACTTTCACCAGGTTCTGAAATTTGCAACAGCGCCATAAGACCTCGTTAGCTTGGCAGAACCTCCAGCCATTGCATGCGCTGTTGTTCGATATCGTCTAAAAACTTTTCAACAAACATCCACTGTCTCACAAGATCCGCTGCGAGCTTTGCTTCTTCAACAGAAGGGGACTGCCCAAGTGCTATTGACGTTTGAGCAAATTGTGAAGTGATTTGCACGCCTTCGAGTTTGACCTCTGCTTCAAGTGCTTCAACCTGATCGAGGCGGTTTGCATCGAGGCGGTTTGCATCGAGGCCGATCGCTTCAAAGTCTTCACGCCATTGCATTTGTCGCATGAGAAAAGCGGGTGGCATTGCAGTCTTTAAAACATCGAGCGGCCCGGCAAAGATTTCACAAAGCAGCTGTGCACGCGCCAAGGGCTTGAGCAGTTGACGATAAGCCTCGTTGATTCGGCTCGACCATTGCATGGCTTGTCGGCGCTCAACCTCAGTGGCACCGGCGTGCCGGTCTGGATGTACCGCATGCATGAGCTGGTGAAATCGCTCGGTCAGAAGGACCTTATCAAGATCAAAAACACGCGGCAGGTCAAAGATCTGAAAACTATCACTGTTAAGCTGAAGCTTGCCGGCTTGAGCAAATTCAGACATTAAAGGATTCACCGCAACCGCATTCACTTTTCATGTTTGGATTATGGAACTTAAATCCTTCGTTCAATCCCTCACGAACAAAGTCAAGCTCGGTACCGTCAATATAGGGGAGGCTTTTGGCGTCAACAAAAATCTGCACCCCATGAGACTCAAAATGTAAGTCCTCAGGCAAAACCTGGTCGGCATATTCAAGCTTGTAGGCAAGTCCTGAACAGCCGGTCGTTTTTACCCCGAGACGAAGACCTAGCCCTTTGCCACGCTTCTCGATGTAGCGCGACACATGGTTGGCCGCCCGCTCAGACAGCGTGATTGCCATGGCGAGCCTTGTAGTCAGCAACTGCAGCCTTAATCGCGTCTTCGGCGAGAATTGAGCAGTGAATCTTTACAGGAGGTAGGGCTAATTCTTCAGCAATGTGTGTGTTGCGAATCTCTAGGGCCTCGTCAAGCCGTTTACCCTTTACCCACTCGGTCACCAGCGAACTTGAAGCGATTGCCGAACCACAACCATAGGTCTTAAAGCGTGCATCTTCGATGACGCCTTGCTCATTGACTTTGATTTGAAGCTTCATTACATCGCCACAGGCGGGTGCGCCAACCATGCCGGTTCCAACCGACGCGTCGTCCTTTGAAAAGGAACCCACATTGCGGGGATTCTCGTAATGATCGACGACCTTGTCGCTGTATGCCATTTGCTTTCTCCAACAAAAAACTTCTTACTCGGACACCGAAATATCCGAGTATTTTAGTGAGCCACTTGCAAGAAAAGGCGTTTTACCCTTTAGCGACCGTGGACAATGATCGCTCCGGGTCTACGTTAATGCGAGTTGTGCGGCCTCTTGTGCCGCCCATTGAACTGACGAGTTATGCCGCCTAGTGCGCCGCCCACTGAACGGTATTGAGGTCGATGCCCTCTTGGACCATCTCCCACAGTGGCGACATTTCGCGCAACTTGGCGACCTTGCTTTGAATCGTCTGCACGGCAAAGTCAACCTCTTCTTCGGTGGTAAAGCGGCCTACGCTAAAGCGAATTGAGCTGTGGGCCAACTCATCGCTGCGGCCCAGGGCACGCAAAACATAGGACGGCTCCAAGCTTGCCGAGGTGCAAGCCGAACCACTTGAGACAGCGATATCTTTGATCGCCATGATGAGGGACTCGCCCTCCACATAGTTGAAGCTTACGTTGAGATTATGGGGCACTCGACGATCCATGTGGCCGTTGAGATAAACCTCCTCGAGTGCTGAGATGCCGCGCCATAGACGGTCGCGCAGCATTCTTATGCGGTCATTTTCAAGGGGCATTTCGAGTCGCGCCAGGCGGAAAGCTTCACCCATGCCAACGATTTGGTGGGTAGGTAGGGTACCCGAACGCATGCCGCGCTCATGCCCGCCGCCATGTATCTGAGCTTCAAGCCGAATACGTGGCTTGCGCTGCACATAAAGGGCGCCAACCCCTTTCGGACCATAGGTCTTATGCGCAGAAAATGACATCAAATCAACAGGTAAGCTATTGAGGTTAATAGGTAATTTCCCGGTTGCCTGGGCCGCATCCACATGGAAAATCACACCCCGTTCACGACACATATTCCCAATCGTCTCGATATCCTGAATCACGCCTATTTCGTTATTCACAAGCATGACCGACACAAGTACGGTATCGCTACGAAGGGTGTCTTTGAACCGGTCCAAATCGATCAAGCCGTCCTCTTGGACATCGAGATAGCAGACTTCAAAGCCCTCGCGCTCAAGTTCGCGCATGGTATCGAGCGTGGCCTTGTGTTCGGTTTTAACGGTGATCAAATGCTTTCCGCGTTCTTGATAAAACCGTGCCGCGCCTTTGACGGCCAGGTTGATCGACTCCGTGGCACCCGAAGTCCACACCAGTTCTTTCGCATCACAACCAACAAGCGCTCCAACATCTTCTCTTGCCTGTTCCACCGCCTCCTCGGCATGCCATCCATAGGCATGCGAGCGCGAGGCGGGGTTACCGAAAGCATCACGCAAAAAGGGGATCATCTTGTCTACGACGCGAGGATCAACAGGCGTCGTGGCGGAATAGTCAAAATAAATTGGTAGTTTCATGCCGATAGTTCCAATGCAAGCCCAGAAAAACGCTGGATGAAAAAACGCCAGGTATCGAACCTGGCGCTCTTAGTCTCAGACCCTTAAGCTTCGAGCCCATCAAGTCAAAATTACAACCCGTTGAGGCTCGTCAAACGCGATCCGTCAGCACGAATCGGTTGCAAGGTCGACGTGGGAAATTGAAGCGCAGCCCGATGCTCACGCAAAATCGAAACATGTTGCCTTGGCCGCTCAACTTCGCGACCGCGTTGTTGTTCGACCAGATCAGCCAGTGACACCGAATCGAGAAACTCAATCATCTTTTGATTCAAGCTCGACCAAAGTTCGTGGGTCATGCACTGCCCTTCTTCGGTACAGTTCTCCTTGCCACCGCACTGGGTTGCATCAAGCGGCTCGTCAACGGCAAAAATAATATCCGCGACCGTGATGTCCTTGAGCCCACGCGCGAGCGTGTAACCACCTCCCGGACCCCTGGTGCTCTCAACCAACTCGTGGCGACGCAATTTGCCAAAGAGTTGCTCAAGGTAAGAAAGCGAAATCTTTTGGCGTTGGCTAATACCAGCCAAGGTGACTGGTCCTTGATGCTGACGCAGCGCCAAATCAATCATCGCAGTTACCGCAAAACGTCCTTTCGTTGTCAGTCTCATCATAGGCTCCGAGGAAATTGTCGATTGAAGGAAAGACCAGAAAACTTGATTACCTGACTCGACTATATATTCCCGACGAATCTTATCAAGAATTCCCGACTGATTAAAATGGTTTTGTCCTGGACAAAATTAAAGCCTGCGAAATAAAACCGCCCGAAGGCGGTTGTCTTTCTACTGATTGCATAGGGCGACTGCTTAGATCCTCGCGCCCGAGCGTGCGTGCCCGAGTCTCCGCGCCCTAAGCAGCCGCAACCTGGGTTGCGCGACGCCGCGCCACATCGAGAAGCCCTGCGCATGCGTCTTCGATGTAGTCGAGTGCCTGCTCAAAGCCTTGAGTGTTTCCGTGGTAGGGGTCGGGTATGGTTGCACTCTCGTGCTCGGTGGCAAAACGCATTAAAAGCTGCAATTTGTGATGGATTTTCTTCGCAGTTTTTTGCTGTAGAAATGAGAGATTGTCCCAATCCATTGCCAAAATCAGATCGTATTGATCGAAGTTATTGACATCGACCGCACGGGCCCTGTGAGACGAAATATCAACACCTCTTTTTTGCGCCGAGGCAATCGCTCGTTTGTCTGCTGACTCGCCCGCATGAAAGGAGTGGGTGCCTGCGGATTCCATGCTTACAACCTCGTCAAGACCAGCCTGACGGACCAATTGACGGAAGACGCCTTCGGCCATTGGCGAGCGGCAGATATTTCCCATGCAAACAAAAAGCACACGAGTGCTCATTGCAAAGGAGGTTGTGTCTTTCTTACCCATCTTGTTTACCCTCGTTTCAGTTCAAAATCATTAGCGTTAATACCCAATCCTGGGACAGCGCTGCGTTCACGCAAATGCCCTGCCCTCAAGCCGCCTTGTGGCCCGCGATTGCAAAAACGTCTGCTTTGCCGTTGGCCCCAAAAAGTTGTTCTTTCAATAGGTTCAGTTGGTCGCGGACCTGCGCTGCCTTCTCAAATTCCAAATGCTTGGCGTGCTCCAGCATGAGCTTCTCGAGGCGTTTGAGTTCCCGAGAAGCACTCTTTTCACTCATCACTTCATATCGCGCAGCATCTTCTGCTGCCTTCAATTCCTGGCGCGCTTGCTGAGGGTCGAACACCCCATCAATCAGCTCCTTTACCTCTTTCACAACGCCGCGGGGGATGATGCCGTTGACGGCATTAAATTCGACTTGTTTCTGACGTCGACGCTCGGTCTCTCGGATTGCTCTTGACATTGAGTCGGTGATCCGATCTGCGTAGAGGATGGCAGCGCCATTTAAGTTGCGTGCGGCCCGACCGATCGTTTGAATCAAACTACGCTCGGAACGCAGGAAACCCTCTTTATCAGCATCGAGAATAGCCACTAAAGAAACCTCAGGAAGATCAAGACCTTCCCGCAGTAAGTTAATACCAACCAAAACATCAAAACTGCCAAGACGCAAATCCCTGAGAATCTCAACGCGTTCGACCGTGTCGATGTCTGAATGAAGGTAGCGCACCTTCACGCCATGCTCAGCCAGATAGTCGGTCAGGTCTTCAGCCATTCGCTTGGTAAGCGTTGTCACTAACACTCGCTCACGCTTCTGGACCCTCAAGTTGATCTCAGACAGCAGATCATCAACCTGTGAGGTGGCCGGTCTTACTTCAACCGGCGGATCAATTAGCCCGGTCGGTCGTACCAATTGTTCGACCACGGCACCCGCATGCTGCTTCTCATAGTCGGCCGGTGTTGCGGAAACAAAAATACCCTGACGCCACTTTGCTTCAAACTCTTCAAATCGCAAAGGGCGATTATCAAGCGCTGATGGGAGACGAAACCCGTACTGCACCAGCGTATCTTTGCGCGCACGATCGCCTCGGTACATGCCGCCGAGCTGCCCGATCGTGACGTGGCTCTCGTCAACCACAATCAAAGCGTCTTGAGGCAGATAGTCAACCAGTGTTGGGGGCGGCTCGCCAGGTTGAGCACCCGAGAAATGGCGTGTGTAGTTCTCAATACCCTTGCAAAAGCCGAGTTCTTGGAGCATTTCGAGATCAAAGCGTGTGCGTTGCTCAAGACGTTGCGCCTCGACAAACTTTGCCTCGGCGGTGTAGAAGGCCAAACGCTCGCGTAGCTCGTCTTTAATCGTCTCGATCGCTCGAAGGACTTTGTCTCGCGGGGTGACGTAATGAGACGAGGGGTAAATAGTGAAACGTGGAATTCGCTGACGTACCTTGCCGGTCAGCGGATCGAAAAGCAGCAAACCCTCGATCTCGTTATCGAAAAGCTCAACGCGAAGCGCGAGTTCCGCATGTTCCGCTGGAAAGATGTCGATGGTGTCGCCGCGCACGCGAAAACAGCCACGCTGAAAGTCGGAATCGTTACGCTTATATTGCATTGCAACGAGCCGCTGTAAGACGTCGCGTTGCCCCATGTTGTCGCGCACCCTAAGCGTGAGCACCATCGCATGATAGTCAGAAGGATTTCCGATGCCGTAAATGCAAGACACCGTCGCTACGATGATTGTGTCGCGCCTTTCAAGCAGGCTCTTGGTCGCTGATAAACGCATTTGCTCGATGTGCTCATTAATCGCCGAGTCCTTTTCGATAAAAAGGTCGCGTTGAGGCACATAGGCTTCTGGCTGATAGTAGTCGTAATAGGAAACAAAGTACTCCACTGCGTTGTTCGGAAAGAACTCTCGCATCTCCGAGTAAAGCTGAGCCGCAAGCGTCTTATTCGGTGCAAGTACGAGTGCAGGCCTTCCGGCTCTCGCAATCACATTGGCTAAGGTGAAGGTCTTACCCGAACCGGTTACGCCAAGAAGCGTCTGAAAACTGAGGCCGTCATCAATCCCTTGCAAAAGTTGCTCGATCGCCGTGGGCTGATCACCTGCTGGCGCATAAGGCTGATAGAGCTGGAAGGGGCTATCAGGGAAGTTGAGTAAGCGACCCGGCCCAGGCTCAACGCTTGGCGGTAACGAGGCACTTGACATGGCAGGCTGCTGGTGCATCGGGCTCGTTTGTTGACAATAAACAGTCAGTCTAAAGTGTTAAAATATCGCTTTGTTGCGGCGCAAAAACCAATCCGAAATTATCGCGCTGTGCGCAGTAAAAAGCTAGTACTTTGCACAAATTTCGTGCAACCAAACGGAGAAATGCATGTCATCCGCCCTTTTTGCCAACGTCAGCCTCGCGCCGAGAGACCCAATCCTTGGCCTTACCGAAGCCTTCGTCGCCGA
>VGHV01000088.1 GCA_016868095.1 Betaproteobacteria bacterium | reverse complement strand
CTCAGCTTGAATTCACGCAAGACTGGCAGATGAATCACCAACTGGTCAGCACATGGATACTCCAGCACGATGCGTCGCTTGATGATGCAATGGCTTCGAGCATGCTGAGTCACTATGCCAAGGCACTGCGCTGGATTGGCGGACAACCGACGCCCGCGAGCATGCTTGAGCAGTTGCAGCTCGCAGCTCAAGATGACCCCTGGTTTGATGCGCCTGCAAAAAGTCTCGAGCGTGGTTCACCAACTGCGGCCCTTATCAGTCATCGCTATCTTAACGATTGCTATCATAGCTCGCTCGATGAGGTCCTTGGCCTTGACTTGGTTCTGGCGCGTCGCTTTTTGCGTGGTCATGATTTCCCTGAGGGCGTCCGTGCGCTCTTGATCGACAAGGACAAAAAGCCAAGCTGGCGTCGTAGGCGATTTAGCGAGGTTACCGCTGATGAGGTTGCGCTGCACTTTGCCGATCTTGCTTACTAATCGCTTGATGAACGGTCGATTGCAAGGAACCAACGCACTTGAAATTTCACGATGCTGCAATCACCTAAACAATTTTTTGAGGTAAAACTTTATGACGAGCACCGCGACCGAGGCATCGAGCCAGGCTCAAACTCATGGCTTTCAGGCAGAGGTTAAACAGCTTTTGAAGCTGATGATTCACTCGCTCTACTCGAATCGAGAGATTTTCCTCCGCGAGCTGATCTCAAATGCATCTGATGCCTGCGACAAACTACGCTTTCAATCGGTCAGTAAACCTGAGCTCATCGGTGCTGATGAACTTGGTATTTCAATTCGTCACGATACGGATGCCCGAACCTTAACAATCAGCGATAACGGCATTGGCCTTAGCCTCGAGGACGCGGTCTCACATCTTGGAACGATCGCTAAATCAGGCACCCGCGAGTTTGCGAGCCAGTTAAGTGGCGACCAAAGTAAAGACGCTCAGCTGATCGGACAATTTGGCGTTGGTTTTTACTCTGCCTTTATTGTTGCCGAGCAAGTTACCGTTGAGAGTCGCCGTGCCGATCTGGCAGCGGACCAAGCGGTTCGCTGGCGTTCAAGCGGCGAGGGTGAGTTTGAGGTTGAGCAAATCACACGAGAGGCTCGCGGCACGGATGTGATCTTGAAGTTACGCGCCGATCCAAGCGATGCTGAAGGCGAGTCCTACAGCGATCTACTTTCTGGCTGGAAATTGCGCGAACTGGTTCGCAAGTATTCAGATCATGTTCAGTTGCCCATTCGCATGAGTAAGGAAGAATGGGACAAGGACGCCGGGAAAGTGGTTCAAAAGGACGAGCTTGAAACGATTAACCAAGCCAGCGCACTCTGGACTCGAAATAAGTCAGAGATTACAGAGGATCAATATAAATCTTTTTATAAGCACATCGCGCATGATTTCACCGACCCTCTGGCATGGACCCACAACCGGATTGAAGGACGTAGCGAATTCACGCAACTGCTCTACATACCATCACGAGCCCCCTTTGATCTCTGGGATCGTCAGCAGCGACATGGCTTAAAGCTTTATATCAAACGCGTCTTTATCATGGAAGACGCAGAGCAACTCCTGCCAATCTGGTTGCGATTTATGCGCGGTGTCATCGACTCCTCGGATTTACCGCTGAATGTATCCAGAGAAATTCTTCAAGAGAGCCGTGATGTCAAGACGATCCGCGAGGCCAACGCAAGGCGCACACTATCCTTGCTTGAAGATCTTGCGGAAAACCGTCCCGAGGACTATGCAAGCTTCTGGCAGGCATTCGGACAGGTCTTAAAAGAAGGTATGAGCGAAGAAGCGGGCCATCGCGACCGTCTTGCCAAGTTGCTCCGTTTTGCATCGACCCAGTCGGTCGTTGGTGTGGAGGCCGATAAGGCTCAAACCGTGGCACTTGCCGACTATGTGAGCAGGATGAAGCCCAAGCAAGAGGCTATTTACTACGCCACCGCCGATACGCTTGAGGCCGCGCGTCATAGTCCTCACCTTGAGGTCTTTAGGAAAAAAGATATTGAAGTGCTACTGCTCACCGACCGGGTCGACGAGTGGATGTTGAGCTACTTTCAGGAGTTTGAGGGCAAGAAGCTGCTATCAGTTGCCAAAGGTGGCCTCGATCTAAGCGCGCTTGAAGACGAGGAAGAAAAGAAGAAGGTAGAGGAAAGCGCAAAGGCGATGAAGCCCTTGCTCGATTCAATCAAGGAATCGCTTGAGGATCGGGTTAAGGAAGTAAGAATCACGCAGCGGCTTACCGAATCGCCATCATGTTTGGTCTCAGAAGAAGGCGATATCAGCGGTCATTTAGAACGCTTGCTCAAGCAGGCGGGCCAAAAGGCACCGGATCGCAAACCTATTCTAGAAATTAATCCAGATCATATCCTTGTGAAGCGATTGCAATCTGAACAAGGCGCAATCAAAGACTGGAGCTTGTTGCTCTACGAGCAAGCGCTCATTGCAGAAGGCGGGCAGCTAAGCGACCCAGGTTCCTTTGTGAGGCGTGTCAATGATTTGCTCATTGCGATGTCAATGCGTTGAGAACGCGAAAAGAAGGTCTTAAGCCACAAGCCTTGACTTTTTCCGAATCCGAGGGTGTTCGCTATTTGCATTTTGGAACACCCTGGATTCAGGGAGCGATGAGGATCAAGTACCCGCATCGCTTAGTACTCGACTACACCCAAGACATGATGGCTTGGCTCATACTTCTTGCAGCGCCGAAACGCTTGCTTCAGCTCGGCTTGGGCGCTGGTTCTTGTGCTAGATTTTTGTTGCACCATCTGCCAGATACCAAGCAGACGGTTGTCGAGTTGCATCAAGAAGTGATTTTGGCAAACGCTATTATGTTTGGCACAAAATCTGATGCATCGCTTTCGATTATTCACGATGATGCCAACCGCTTTATGGCGAGCGCCAAAGACTCGTACTGGCCTGTCATCCTCGCTGATCTCTACGATGCAGATGCGAGAGGTCCTGCCTGCGATGGCGCAAAGTTCTACCAAAACTGCTATCGATCGCTAGCCGCACCTGGCCTTATGGTGCTCAATCTCTTTGGCAGCCACGCAAGTTGGAAACCCAACTATCGTGCAATAAGCGAAGCATTCGGCACTGAACCCCTCGTTCTAAACCCAGGTGAGGCCGGTAATGTTGTTGTGATCGCAAGCAAAGGCCCAACGATGCACTGGCCTACAAGCGAGCAAAAGGCCGATTGCGAACGCTATCTACGGCGGCGGGCAGGCTTACTTAAGACTGCGCTAAAGCTTCCCACAGCTCGTTGGATCAAACCGATTGCTGAGTACCTTCATCGGCCCCGGGTGTGATGTCGCCCCAGTGCTCAGCGAAAACCATTTAGGCAAAACCTAAACCTGTAAAAAAGTCTTCAAACCGACCGCCAGGCGGCTCAAAACGTCCATCCCGCCACACAAGACGCGACGGACCTGCGATCAGTGCTTGCGCAATGGGATGCGCCTCATCGCCTGGGTAGGCCACGATCCTGCCACCGTCGGCTGCCTCAAGGGGTTCGGGTTGAATATGCGGTAGCAAGCGAGCACCAGCATGCTTGAGCGCATGGTCGACTCGAGAAAACCGGGAGAGTTCAATCAACGTCATGATTTGTGGTGGGGCAAGCATGATTTCTCGCTTCCAATAGCGATCCAAAGCTTGAGTCGGACTAGCCCATAGTCCCTGAACCGATTCTTCACCATCGTGCCGAGCTTCTTCACCATCGGGAAGGGCCGCGAGAAAGAAAAAAGTATCAAAGCGCTTCGTGCTCATCGAAGGCACTCTTGGGGTGATCCACCGCGACCACCCCTCAATTGCATCAATGGAGACACGCACAGCGCACTCTTCTTCGGTTTCGCGCAGCGCCGCACGCATAAAGGCAGCCGCTTGCGGAGGATCAACTGACTCGTGCGCGAGTCGAGCATGCAAACGCTCGGCCCTGTGTATGGTCTGAGCTTCATTTTCGCCTTGTCCTGCCTGGTGATCTTCTCGATCGACTTTACCGCCAGGAAAGACCCAAACACCGGCCATGACCGAAGCAGCCTGCGGGCGCTCAAGCAAAAAAGCTTCGATGCCGCCCGGCTTGTCGCGCAACAAAATGACGCTAGCAGCAGGACGGGGTGGCTCAGCGACCGCCTGATGGTTAAGTGATGCAGACTTCTTGGGGCTTGAGCTGTTCAATTGGATCACTTACGCGTCAGGTTGATAGCTTTTGAATCATTTTGATAACTCACGCATGGCACGTTCAAGGCCCGACATCGTGACAGGGTACATGCGCTGAGACAAAATCTGCCGAATAACAGAAATAGACTGCCTATACTCCCAGACGCCTTCGGGCTCTGGGTTGAGCCAGGTGAACTTTGGGAATCGTTCTGCCAAACGCTGTAACCAGACAGCACCCGGTTCGTCATTGTTATATTCAACCGAACCACCTGGCTGAAGAATCTCATAAGGACTCATGGTTGCATCACCGACGAAAATCAGGCGCCAATCGGGATTAAATTTGCGAATCAGATCCCATGTCATTAATCGCTCGCTGTGGCGACGTCGGTTATTTTTCCAAACAAAGTCGTAAACACAATTATGGAAATAATAGAACTCTAGATTCTTGAATTCAGAACGTGCAGCAGAAAATAACTCTTCGGTCTGTTTGATGTGGTCATCCATGGTCCCACCCACATCAAGCAGCATTAAGACTTTGATGGTGTTGTGACGCTCGGGCACCATTTTGATATCGAGATAGCCGGCATTTCTGGCTGTTGAAGCGATGGTATCGTCAAGATCAAGCTCTTCTTCGGCACCTTCGCGGGCAAACTTTCTTAGGCGTCTGAGCGCTATTTTGATATTGCGCGTGCCGAGTTCAACCTGATCGTCGTAATCCCGGTACATGCGTTGTTCCCAGACTTTGACCGCTGTCCGGTTTCCGGCAGACGGCCCTCCGATTCGAATGCCTTCAGGGTTAAACCCACCATTACCAAAAGGTGATGTACCGTTTGTACCGATCCACTTATTGCCACCCTGATGCCTATCCTTTTGCTCATCGAGCAATTGCTTTAAACGCTCAAGAAGCTTATCGATGCCTCCCATAGCCGCGATGGCAGCCTTTTCTTCGGCGGTAAATTCGCGCTGAGATTGCCGCTTTAACCATTCGAGTGGCAGGTCCACTTCGATAGCAGGCAGCGTTTGGATCCCATGAAAATAGGCCCCGAAGGCCTTATCGAATTTATCGAAAAGACGCTCATCCTTGACCAGGCTTGCACGGGCCAAAAAATAGAAATTGTCGAGCGATGGCTCGATCACTTCGGCCTTGAGTGCTTCGAGCAACGTTAAAAATTCTTTGATCGATACAGGAAGTTTTGCAGCCCGAAGGTGTTGAAAAAATGGAATCAGCATGCAACGCCCCCTAATATCTTTCGAAAAGCCATAAACGCCTAGCGATTGTGGCGAGCCATGAACATTAAACGCTCAAACAAGTGAACGTCTTGTTCGTTTTTAAGCAAGGCGCCGTGCAAGGGTGGAATAACCGCCTTGTTATCCTTGCTTTGCAAGGCTTCCACGGGAATGTCCTCGGCCATCAGCAGCTTCAGCCAGTCGAGCAACTCAGAGGTCGAAGGCTTCTTTTTGAGGCCTGGTAGTTCGCGGATCTGGAAGAACGACTCCATCGCTACCTGGACTAAGTCCTTCTTGATGTCGGGAAAATGCACATCGACGATGCGCTGCATCGTGTCTCGATCAGGAAACTTGATGTAATGGAAAAAACACCGGCGCAAAAATGCGTCGGGGAGCTCTTTTTCGTTATTCGAGGTGATGATAACGACCGGGCGATGGCGCGCCTTGATGGTTTGCCTGGTTTCGTAAACGAAAAACTCCATGCGATCTATCTCGCGAAGTAAGTCGTTGGGAAATTCAATATCCGCTTTATCAATCTCGTCGATCAATAGCACGACCGGTTGATCTGCGATAAACGACTGCCACAAGACACCTTGAACAATGTAGTTGTGGATATCTTTGACTTTCTCGTCGCCAAGCTGTGAGTCACGCAGGCGTGAGACGGCATCGTATTCGTAAAGCCCTTGTTGGGCTTTCGTTGTGGATTTAATATGCCATTGCAACAAAGGCATGCCTAAACCAGATGCTACTTCTTCGGCCAGCATGGTCTTGCCCGTACCCGGCTCGCCTTTAATGAGAAGCGGCCGCTGCAATCGCATGGCCGCGTTTACGGCCAGCTTCAGATCATCGGTTGCAATATAAGACGAAGTACCCTCAAAACGCATGTTTTTTGCTCCACATATAGACCTTGCGGAGTATAGGCGAGCAAAAGCGAAGTTCTAGTGTTGGACGCATTTACGCAATGTCAGTTAGAATCCGCCCGGTCCATGTCGCGCGCCATCATAGGGATTCCTGGAACGAGATAGAGAAGGGTCCGGGAACAATGAAACGGTATGAAAAGCGTGATGTAGCCACCGATGGGTGGGATTTTTGGACGTCGATAACGATAATCGGGGGAATTCGCATGACAAATAAGCACTCTGTCGGCCATCTTGCTGTAAGGAAAAGCACCTTGAGCCTCGGCGCTTCAATGCTTCCTAGGTCGATTGCTGGCTACGCTGCCGCTTTCATGATTGCCCTTTCTTACGGTGCTCAAGTCCACGCTCAGCAAGCCGCTGGAGGTGACGCCAAAGCAGGGGCAGACAAACGCAGTCAATGCATCGGCTGCCACGGGATTCCGGGCTACAAAGCCTCTTTTCCTCGCGTTTATAACGTTCCTATGATTGCAGGCCAAAATGCGAAGTACATCGAAGCAGCGCTGACGGCTTATCGCAAGGGCGATCGTCCTCACCCAACCATGAGGGGAATCGCGGGTAGTCTTAGCGACGCTGACATCGCTGACCTTGCAGCCTACTACGCAAGCCGTTAATCGTAGCCGCCAGTTAATCGGGGAGTATTCTCGTGAAATCAATCATGATTGTTAAAAAATCTATCCGCTTTCTTGCCCTTGCCGCAATAGCCGGCACGGCGTTTTCGGCCCAGGCAAAGGATATTGCTGCTGGAAAAGCTAAAGCTGAAGCGGCCTGCGCGGCTTGCCACGGGAAAGATGGCATCAGTACCATTGATCCCAGCTATCCGAAGCTTGCCGGCCAACACGCTGACTATCTCTTGTTGGCGCTTAGTGAATACAAAAGCGGTGCAAGAAAAAATGCGATTATGGGATCGCAAGCGACTGCGCTTAGTAAAGCAGACATGGAAAACCTCGCCGCGTATTACGCGAGTTTGAAGGGAACGATGTCTACAAAGCGCTAAGTTGGACGATGGCGTTTCAAAGCAAATCGTCGATACAAACGTAAAAGAGACTTTCGCCGGCTTTAATGTGACCACGGTCGTGTTCAAGCACGGCAATGACCGGATACTTCGTCAGCGAACTCAATACGCCTGAGCCCTGATTAGGGCTTACGCTTAGCTTGGGCACTCCGCTTTGATCCGTATCGAGCTTGGCGCGCTGGAATTCGGTGCGGCCAGGCTTTTTTCGAATGGATTGCGCTGCTACCGCTTGTCGGAGTGGCCAGGAATGCGTCGGCAAGCCCAATAAGCGGTCTATCGCCGGCACAACGAAGTACCAAAATGTCATGGCCACCGCAACCGGATTACCCGGTAATCCAAAGTAGAGCGCCTTGCCGATTCGACCCAAGGCCAGTGGCCTGCCTGGACGCATAGCGACGGTGCAAAAATGAACTTGTCCTAATCTCGCCATAAGACTGCGAGTGAAGTCAGCTTCACCGACCGAAACGCCACCCGAGGAGATAATCATGTCTTGAGAGTGGCTAAGTTCGCGCAGCGTCTGCTCAAGTCGATTTGGGTCGTCGGGAATAATCCCTGCATCGTGGATGGCGATAGAAGGCCATTTAGCCAAGAACGCCTTCAACATGAAACGGTTGCTGTCAAAGAGTCGGCCTTGTGTTCGCACCTGGGTAGCCATCGGATCAAGCACTTCATCGCCGGTTGACAAAATCGCAACCCGCAATGGACCACGCACTCGGGCTTGTGCGATGCCAAGCGATGCCATGAGCCCCATGTGAATAGCCGAAAGCCGTGTGCCCGACTCAATCACCCGGTCGCCCAAAGCAATGTCCTCACCAGCCAAACGCACATGCTGTCCGCGTTGTTGCCCAGTGGGAATCACAACGCGGTCTCCTCGCAGCTTGCAAAGCTCTTGCGGCACCACGACATCGAAACCCTCGGGAAGTACCGCCCCAGTCATGACTCTTAGCGCATGTGGGTGGGCTGGTGGCGGTTTGGGGTTTGGGTGACCGGCCAAAATCCGCTCGCCTACAGGTAATTGCAACTCAACATCAGACCCTAAATCCATGAACCTTATGGCAAAACCATCCATTGCACTATTTTGATGCGATGGTACGTTGTAGGGCGATATCAGGCTTTGCGTTAGCACTTGCCCATTCAAATCGGCAAGGGAAAGCCACTGAGACCGCTCTAGAGGAC
>VGHV01000087.1 GCA_016868095.1 Betaproteobacteria bacterium | reverse complement strand
GTTTGATCCACGGCACAACCACTTCCGGAACAAAGGGCTCAAAAGGCCCACCCATTTTGGCGATCTCCCGAACCAGGCTGCCCGATACGTGCGCAAGATCATCAGCAGGGAGCAAAAAAACCGTCTCCATACCTGGCAACATGCGTCGATTCATACCTGCCATGGGTACTTCGTAATCGAAGTCAGTCACTGATCGAACGCCACGAATCACCACCTTGGCATGCTCTTTTCGCATGACATCGACCAGTAGGCCTTCAAAGGGAATGATTCTCACTTTCGCCTCGCCGGCAAAAACCGCTTGAGCAATCGCAATGCGCTCTTGTAAATCGAACCAGGTCGATTTGGAGCGACTTATGGCGACGGCAACAATCAATTGGTCGAAAAGCGAACAGGCTCGCCGGACCAAGTCCTCGTGGCCTCGGGTCATCGGATCAAAGGTGCCAGGGTAGATCGCTGTTGTCATAAAGTGGCCGCGTGTGATTTAAGCTGAGTTTTTCTGCAGTAAATGGTAATGCACTGAACCAGCCTTAGCGTGCCTGAGCACCATAAAGCCATGGGCAAGCAGCTCCCTCGCTGGCTCATTGGCCATGCTCAGGTGCTCGGCCCAGCTCTGATCGGACTCGACATAAAGCAAACCAGCCTCCGATAACAAGGGTATGGCCAATTGAGCTGCCGGCAAGTGCAGTTGCGAGGCAAACGGCGGGTCAAGCAGCACCAAATCGAAGCGCTCAGCAGCACGGTTGAGTCGCTCCATAATCCGCAAGGCATGGCCGCTGATCAATTGCAAATTTGCAGCCTGGAAACTTGCGATCTGCCGCGCAAGCATTTGACTTGCTAGCGGGTGCTGTTCAAGAAAGCTGACATGGCTCGCTCCGCGCGAAGCCGCTTCAAATCCTAGCGCACCACTGCCTGCGAATGCATCAAGCACCCTCATGCCGCTTAAATCCTGCCCCTGGCCTGCCCAAAAATGCTGGAGCCAATCAAATAATGTCTGGCGCACCCGATCGGGGGTTGGTCTTAGGCCTTCGATGGCTGGAACAGCGACTTGTCTTGATCGCCACCGTCCAGCGATGATGCGCAAGCTCCCCTGGGCTCGAGCGAGCCTATTTGGTTCTCGTGGATTGCTTGGCGTGGTCAAGGCTTTCTCGTGTGTTGATTGCAATGTGTGATCATCGATACTATGCACGAGGGCAGTCTAAGCCCTCTTCCAAGCTTTGCGCCGCGAGCGCAAAGCCTCCCCCTTCATGCGGGTGCGCAATCAATGTTTGGATTTTTTCGTCGACTAAAGTCGGTTTTTACTCCCTCTCCAACAAGCGAAAGCGAGTCAGCTCAGGCGCCTGATCCCCAAGTAGCGGAGCCGCCAAGTCCCCAGATTGCTGAGTCGCCTAGTCCCCAGGACTCAGAGTCGCCCGATCCCCAGCTTGTTCAGTCGTCTAGGGCGGAGGTAGTCGCCAACACGCAAACCCAGGCCTCGCCTCCAGCACCGGTCGGTGCAACTCAACAGTCTGCCTTGCCCACTGAAGTCGCCGCGCCTTTGAAGCCTGAAGCCATGACGTTGGCCCCTGCATCTGCAGATGCCGCAAGCACTAACAATGAAGGCGGTTCGAAGGATGAAGGCGCCTCGAAGCGTGGATGGTTTGCTCGACTTAAAGGAGGGCTTGCCAAGACCCGCAATCAACTTGCCGATCTTTTTGGTGTGGTCAAAGTTGACGAGCAAATGCTTGAAGACCTGGAGTCCGCGCTGATTCAAGCCGACGCTGGGATTGCAGCCACCGAGTCCCTGATCAGCGCCTTAAGGCAGGCGATCAAACAGGAAAAACTCCACGACGGCCAGGCCGTACGCTATCGCCTTCGCGACCTCATTCGGGATCGGCTCATACCGCTTGAAGGCGGTATTGATCTGGATCGAAGTACCCCGCTTGTCTTGATGATTGCCGGTGTGAACGGCGCGGGAAAAACGACGTCGATCGGCAAGCTCGCAAGGCATGTTCAACGAGAAGGCAAAAGCGTTTTACTTGCGGCGGGCGACACATTCCGAGCAGCCGCCCGCGAGCAACTTGCGATTTGGGGCGAACGCAACGGGGTCGAGGTCATCGCTCAACAAGGCGGTGACCCCGCAGCGGTGGCTTTTGATGCGGTAAGCGCAGGCCGTGCGCGTCAAAGTGGTGTCGTGATGATCGACACCGCAGGCAGACTTCCAACCCAAAGCCATTTAATGGATGAACTCAAAAAGATTCGCCGCGTTATTGGCAAGGCCATGAGTGATGCTCCTCACGAGGCCTTGCTCATACTAGATGGCAACACCGGGCAAAACATGCTCCATCAAGTTAAGGCTTTTGACGAGGCGATCTCCCTAAGCGGTTTGGTCGTGACTAAACTCGACGGCACCGCCAAAGGCGGCGCCCTGCTAGCCCTCGCGCACCAACTCAAAGATCGACCGATACCCGTTTATTTCATTGGTGTGGGTGAGGGCGTTGACGATTTACAAGCCTTCCGTGCCGAGGAATTTGCCAACGCATTGTTGGATTGTTAAGACGTCAAAGCCATCTTGCTAGCACTCTTTGTCGTCGAGTGCTAAAATCGAGCCATGCAAGCAAGAATTCTTCCGTTCATTCACCAGATTCGACCGTTGAAACACTGAGTCTGTCCTCTTCATATCGGGAGTATGTTGATGGCTACAAGCAACGCACTAAGCCTCACAAGCAATATGGCAAGTTTTAGTTTGCCAGCAATCGGTAACTTGGAGGCCTATATTTCGGCAGTTAACCGCCTTCCCTTGCTCAGCCCCGAGCGTGAAACTGAGCTTGGCCGCAAACTGCGTGATCAAGGTGACCTCGACGCAGCACGTGAACTGATTTTGTCGCATCTGCGTCTGGTGGTTTCGACCGCCAGGCAATATCTGGGCTACGGACTACCCCACGCTGATTTGATCCAAGAGGGCAATGTCGGCCTCATGAAAGCGGTGAAGCGTTTTGACCCTGAACGCGGTGTTCGTCTCGTCTCCTTCGCCTTGCATTGGATCAAAGCCGAAATCCACGAATTTATTTTGCGTAATTGGCGCATGGTTAAGGTCGCGACCACCAAGGCGCAGCGCAAGCTCTTTTTCAATCTGCGCTCGCAAAAGCAAGAGCTCGAAAAATCGGCAAGCGCCCAACTGACAACCGCTGAAGTCCATGCGATTGCTCAGCGCCTCAACGTGCGCGAAGCAGACGTGCTTGAAATGGATATGCGTTTGAGCGGCCAGGAACTTGCACTTGAGCCAGGTGGAAGCGAAGACGATGAGTCTTTTGCCCCGATTGCTTATCTTGCAGCACCGGGCGCAGACCCTGCTCAGCGCCTGCAGGCTCAAGAACAAGACTGGCTGGAGAGCGAGGGCCTTTCAGAGGCCATCGAGCAACTCGACCCGAGAAGCCAACGCATTATCCGGGCGCGCTGGCTCAATGAAGATGAATCGGAGGCACTAACACTCCACGACTTGGCTGCAGAATTTGGCGTTTCCGCCGAACGTATTCGCCAGATCGAAGTTAAAGCCCTGATGCGCTTGCGCCAATTGCTTGCTGCATACGTATAAGGTCGCCATTGCGGGTTCACAGCCCGCTTTGACCATCACGACTGGGGCTCGATGAGCCCCATTGAAGGGCAATTCGCAAGTTCATGATGCAAACCGCAGTCCTTGCCCTTTTGTTTAATGCCTTCGTCTGGGGATTGTCTTGGTGGCCATTTAGGCAACTCGATAATCTCGGTCTGGCCGCGCTTTGGTCAACCAGTGGCATTTATGGGCTGTCGGCGCTGGTATTGCTCGCAAGCAAACCCGCAGCCTTAAAAGTTGTGCTTGCCACGCCTGGTCTTTGGGCCTTGATGCTTGCATCAGGCGCTACCAATGCCTGCTTTAATTGGGGAGTAACGGTGGGCGAAGTGGTCCGAGTCGTCCTACTTTTTTATCTCATGCCCGTGTGGTCCTTAATTGGAGCGCGTTGGCTTTTGGGCGAGGCAATAAGCGTAAACGGACTGGTACAAGTCCTTTGCGCGATAGCGGGTGCAAGCCTTGTACTTTGGCGCCCGGGCATGGGTCTGCCTTTGCCTAGTCAACTTGGCGACTGGTTGGGCCTCTTGGGAGGCATGGGTTTCGCCTTTACCAACCTATTGTTAAAGAAGCACGCCGCTTCCGCCACCGCCGCACGCGCCTTGGCGATGTTTCTCGGGGGAGCACTCCTGCCTGCGGCGCTTGCGCTCGGCCTTGCGCCTTTTGGATTGGTTGCGGGTATCCCGGCCTTTTCATGGACATGGATGTTGCCTTTAGCGATGCTGACGCTCGCATTTATTGCAGCCAACATGGCTTTGCAGTACGGCGCGGCACGATTGCCCGCACGGATCACTGCATTGGTGATGCTTTCTGAATTGGTTTTTGCCGTGCTATCGGCCATCGCCCTCGGCGGGGAAACCCTTGGTCTTCTCACGGTGATTGGCGCGCTATTGATTCTCGGTGCGACACTCTGGGGTCTTTTCGATGTAAAGCGTGAAGGAACTTCGCCATGAACCAATCATCACCTTGGTCGATTGAACTCAAACGTATCGACGGTCAGCAAGAAAGTCTTGCCAGCTATCAAGGCAAAGTACTCCTTGTGGTTAATGTCGCTAGTCAATGCGGTTTTACGCCGCAATATGCAGGTTTGCAAACACTTCATCAGCGCTTTGCTGATCGCGGTTTGGCCATCTTGGGGTTCCCATGCAATCAGTTTGGCGCACAAGAACCTGGTGACGAAAATACAGTGATGCAGTTTTGTGAAACCCGCTTTTCGGTTCGCTTTGCCATGTTCGCCAAAACAGAGGTCAACGGGGCATCGGCTCACTCCTTGTTTCGCTGGCTTAAGCAAGCCGCCCCAGGCGTGCTTGGAACCGAGGGAATTAAGTGGAATTTCACCAAATTTCTGGTCAGCCGAGATGCCCAAACGGTCCAACGATTTGCTCCCACCGATTCACCCGAATCGATGGTGGAGGCCATTGAAGCAATGCTCGATAAGAAAGCTTAAAGCCTGGCAAGACCTCCCCCATGGGTAAAGCCTGGCAAGTCCTCCCAGAAGGGTAAAGCTCAAAGCCTGGCAAGATCCCCTGCGAGGGCTTTAGCGCCTCGTGCGTGTTTCACATAAAGACGCAACCGCCCCTCGCCGTCGAAAACAAAACTCGCAGCCGTATGATCGATCGTGTAGGGACCACCCGATTTGGGCGTTACTTTTTCGTAAAACACACGAAATGACTTTGCAGCAGCTTTGGTTTGCTCTTCGTTACCGCGGAGCCACGCGAAACTTGAGTGAAATGCCTTCACATAAGCCTCAAGCATCTCGGGTTGGTCGCGCTCAGGATCGAGTGTTACGAAAACCACCTGTACTCGCTTCGCCTGCTCGGCGCTGAGCAAGCTGAGTGCCTCGGCGGCTTCTTGTAAGGTACTTGGGCAGACATCTGGGCAGTGGGTGAAGCCAAAAAAAACCAGCAATAGCTTGCCACGGAAGTCGCTTATTTGCCGAATAGCGCCCGATTGGTCAGGCAGATTGAGGGCCGGCTTTAAGGAAGAGCCTGTGACATCGGTGTGGTGAAAACCACCCTTTGATGCTTTAACAGCAGACGCCTTGGCATCGCTTTGATTTGCAGCCGTTTGCGTATTTGGCTCACAGCCGCCCAAGCCTAGGAGCATGAGAGAAAATACCAGCCCCAAATACGGCCTCCGCTTGGGCCAATCACTCAGCAGCATGTTGTTATGCTGATCCAGGCAACCAGAACAATCTCAGATAGTGATCGATCAGGAGAGCGGCAAAAAGATAAGCAAGATACCAAATTGAGTATCGAAAGAGCCGTTTGGCCAGCGCGTCGCTGTAGGCACGATAAAGGCGCCAGGCCAGCAAAACAAACCAAGCATTAAGAACAAGCGAAGCGATCAGATAGACCCAGCCGCTCATACCCATTAAGTAGGGAAAGAGGGCTACCGCAGCGAGCAAGACGCTGTAGAGAAGAATGTTGAGTCGCGTAAACAGCGGCCCATGGGTGACTGGCAGCATCGGCAGACCGCTTCGGCGATAGTCCTCCAGGCGATAAAGGGCGAGCGCCCAAAAATGCGGCGGGGTCCACACGAAAATAATAAGAAACAAAATCCAGGCAGGCGCTGTCAAGTCATTCGTTACAGCAGCCCAGCCTAGCACCGGCGGCATTGCACCAGAGGCACCACCAATGACAATATTTTGGGGCGTGGCCGGCTTTAGCCAAATCGTGTAGACGATCGCATAGCCGACAAAGGTTGCAATCGTGAGCCACATCGTAAGGACATTGACCCACTGCCAAAGCAATAGCGCACCAGCAAGTCCTAGCGCGAGTGCAAAGCCAACCGCTTGCTGATTACCCACTTCACCGCGTGCGGACGGCCGCCAGCGTGTGCGCGCCATGCGTGCATCGATCTCGCGCTCGATGAGACAGTTCAGTACAAAGCCTGCCGCCGCAAGCAAGGAAATGCCGCTGATTGCCCCGAAGATAAGCGGCCAACCAATCCAGCGGTCGCTCGCTAACAACATGCCAATGAGTGCACAAAAGGCGGCCAGCATGACCACTCTTGGTTTGGTAAGCGCAACATAAGCCTGCACGCGTTCGCGCAACACTGCTTTGTTTTCCAATACGCTGGTTTCGCCCCAAGCCACCGCAGCTAGCTTCCTTGATGTACCTGGCTCAACGCCTGAAGGCGAAAGTTTAGCAGCAGGGTAAGGGCTAGCAAGACAACAGCCCCGCCAGTGTGTCCAACGGCTACCCATAAAGGCAAATCGAAAACCACGTTGCTGATGCCCAAGGCCCACTGAAGGGCAAGCATAAGAAGCAGCCACCTGGCCTCGCGGGTTGCGACCTCTTGCCGAAAACAGAAAAAAGCCACCAAGCCAACAATCATAAGCACAAGTACTGCACCGAGCCTGTGGCTGAGATGAATGGCTGTCAGCGCGGGGAGGTCGATCATATCGCCTTGAGCCGTTTTGCCGAGCTCACGAACCACATGAAAAGCGTCCGCAAAATTCACCCGAGGGACCCACTGCTCTTGGCAAGTCGGAAAATCAGGACATGCGAGCGCTGCATAATTGGTACTCGTCCAACCGCCAAGTGCAATTTGAAAACCGACAACGAGCAAAGCAAGCCTTGCAAACCATTGCAGCCCATAAGTCGGTCGTTTGACTGGCACTTTCAGGCTCGAACCGGCAGACTCGATGGCCTGCCTGGTCCGCAGCCACAACCAGAACAAAAGCGAGAAGGTCAACAGGCCACCGATCAAATGGCCGGTCACAATCGCTGGCTTGAGCAATAAGGTGACGGTCCACTTGCCAAACAAACCTTGCAGGATAACCACGCCGAGGGTAAACGTGGCCAACCATGGCGATTGCTCAAGCCGATGGCGTAGCCGCCAGGCCATCAACACAATGCCAATAATCAGTAAGCCTAAACCGGTTGCGATATAGCGATGGATCATTTCGCGCCAGGCCTTTCCTAAGGACACTGGCCCGTGATCGCCGCCTTGCTCGGCCACAGCCTGAGCGATTTGCGCCTTAGCCTGAACCGGGCTGAGCTTGCCATAACAGCCCGGCCAATCAGGGCAGCCAAGACCAGCATCGGTAAGCCTCACCCAGGCACCAATCATGATTAGGGCAAAACAGAGCAATGCACTCCATCCGATCAAACGTCGGTAGGCGATAAGCGTGGAAGGCTGGTCAAGCGCCGGTGCGGGAAAACTTGAAATCGAAGTACTCATCGGCCCATCATCCCACGCGCGACCATTTCAGCAGTTTGCCAAGATCCTTCTTCATCCGACTTGGATCTGGGTCGTCTGGAAACCGCATCATCACATGGCCTAATGGATCGACCAGATAAATCCCTTTATCAAGCCCTCGGTCAGCGCCATTGTTCGAGCCCTTGTCGGCTGCATCCCCGGGCGCTTTGTCGATGGCCATTTTGCTGCTAAGGCCGAGTAGGCGCTCGCGCTTATCGCGCTCCAAATAAAGCAAATGCATGCCCTCGTGGACTTTCTCTAGACTGTCAACGCCTGCTGTTATGAACACTGCCTTGCCTGGTTCACTCAAGAGCAGCACACGCTCGATACGCTCTTTATCCTTGCCTTGGGTGAGGCGCACCTGACGCATCAGATAAAGCCGCTTTGCGCAAAACTCATCACACTGCGGGGAATCAACGGTGAACATGACCCATTTGCCACGGAAAGCCTCCAAACCTTCCGCCTGTCGCTGAGGCTCGATGAAGGTCCCATAATTAGTCGTGGTGTCCGATCGATAAAACCAATAGGCTAATGTTCCCAACACAACCGGCGAGGCACATACGGCAAGAATCAGCAGCATTTTCAAACGACCGTAGCGAATCACTGCGGCCGGTTTTGAGTAAGTCAGGTCAGACATGTTTGCAAGAACACCCATTCATTTGTTACTCAATACGCCAACGAAAGGCGATTACGACAGCCAAAGCCAAGCTGAGGCCAGAAAATAAGAACCATTGCAAGGCGTA
>VGHV01000086.1 GCA_016868095.1 Betaproteobacteria bacterium | reverse complement strand
TTGCCTTGACAAGCACCCTCGCCTTCACGGGCAAGGTTGCCTGGGCAAGCGATGTTCATGAGGTATCTCGGACCGACCCTGTTAAAGCCGGACTGTATCGTTGTCATCAGGGTGCACAAATTATTATTAAAAATATAGCACCCGACTTTGGATCAATCGTGGTCCAGTTCAAAGGTAAAGACCACTTACTTTTCGCCGTCGATACCGCCACCGGTGCGGTGAGGTACCAGGATCAGCGAAGCGGCATGACCTGGATCAAGATTCCCTCAAAATCGATGCTTCTCGATTCGAAATTGGGCCGGCAATTGGCCAACGACTGCAAACTCTAGTTCATAAGGAACCCAACATGAGCGATCCATTTAAGTCTGTTAAGTCATTTAAGTACGGCCAGAAGACAGGTCATTATTATTCGCTCAAGGCACTCGGCGAACAACTCGGAAAGGACTTATCCCGACTGCCGGTGTCGATTCGCATCGTCCTTGAGTCGGTGCTGCGCAACTGTGACGGCAAAAAAGTAACCGAGCAACACGTCAAGCAACTTGCCGGTTGGAAGCCGCGCGCATCGCGCACCGCGGAGATACCCTTTGTCGTTGCGCGGGTTGTTTTGCAAGACTTTACCGGCGTTCCCCTGCTCGCAGACCTTGCTGCCATGCGCAACGTGGCATCGGGAATGGGAAAGAATCCAAAAACGATCGAGCCCTTGGTTCCGGTCGATCTGGTTGTGGATCACTCAGTGATGATCGATCATTTCGGCACTGGTAAATCGCTTGATCTCAACATGAAACTTGAGTTCTCACGAAATCAAGAACGTTATCAATTCATGAAGTGGGGCATGAACGCCTTTGATACCTTTGGCGTCGTTCCACCTGGGTTCGGGATTGTCCATCAGGTTAATCTTGAATATCTGGCGCGAGGCGTGCATCAGAAGGCTTCGGGTAAACGCACTGTTTTTTATCCCGATACGCTCGTGGGTACCGATAGCCACACCACGATGATCAATGGCATCGGGGTAGTTGGCTGGGGTGTTGGCGGTATCGAAGCCGAGGCAGGCATGCTTGGGCAACCGGTTTATTTCCTCACGCCCGACGTCATTGGTGTCGAACTCACCGGAAGTCTTCGCGAGGGGGTAACTGCCACCGATTTGGTGCTGAGCATCACTGAAATGCTTCGCAAAGAAAAAGTCGTTGGTAAGTTTGTTGAATTCTGCGGCGAAGGCACGCGTAGCCTTGCACTGCCCGATCGTGCAACGATTGCCAACATGGCCCCCGAGTACGGTGCAACCATGGGTTTCTTCCCCGTCGACGAAAAGACGATCGAATATTTCACCGGCACTGGTCGCACCAAGGATGAGATTTCAGCCTTTGAAGCCTACTTTAAAGCACAAGGCATGTTCGGTGTGTCAGACGCAAAAGACATTGAGTTCACCAAGTTGCTCAAGCTTGATCTTGGCACCGTTGCACCCTCACTGGCAGGTCCGAAGCGCCCGCAAGATCGCATCGAAATAGGCCATGTTAAGGAAACATTCACCGATTTATTTTCTAAACCCACTTCAGAAAACGGATTCAACCAAGCGGCCAGCAAGCTTCATGAAGATTTTGCCGCTGGAAAGTCGACGATTCGCAATGGCGATGTGCTAATCGCAGCAATCACTTCGTGTACCAACACATCGAATCCCGGGGTTTTGCTTGCAGCCGGTTTACTGGCTAAGAAAGCGGTCGAGGCTGGATTAAGCGTCCCCAAACACATCAAGACCTCGCTGGCACCAGGCTCGAGGGTCGTGACCGAATATCTCGAAAAGGCGGGACTACTTCCCTATTTGGAAAAGCTCGGCTTTAACGTTGCAGCCTATGGTTGTACAACTTGTATCGGTAATGCGGGCGATCTATCACCAGAAATCAACGATGCGATTACGAAAAATGATCTGATTTGCGCAGCAGTGCTTTCGGGCAACCGCAACTTTGAAGCGCGGATTCATCCAAACCTGAAGGCCAATTTCCTTGCTTCGCCCCCACTCGTTGTCGCCTATGCAATTGCCGGCAATGTCACCAAAGACTTAATGAGCGAACCGGTTGGGCACGGCAAAGGCGGCAAGCCGGTTTACCTGGGCGATATTTGGCCAAGCTCGGATGAGGTACACCGACTCATGAAACATGCGATGAATCCCAAGGTGTTCCGTGAGAACTATGCGCAAGTGAAGTCGAACCCAGGCAAGCTTTGGGAAAAGGTCAAAGGCGTTAAGGGTCAGGTCTACGATTGGCCCAAATCAACCTACATCGCAAAGCCCCCATTTTTCGATGACTTTGGCATGCAAGCCTCGCACGAAACAACGGCCATCCGTGGCGCGCGAGCTTTGGGACTTTTTGGTGATTCAATCACGACAGACCATATCTCACCGGCGGGTTCGATCAAGGAAAGCTCACCCGCTGGGCAGTGGCTGCTTGCCAACGGCGTTGCGAAGGCCGACTTTAATAGTTATGGCTCGCGCCGTGGCAACCATGAAGTCATGATGAGGGGCACCTTCGCAAACGTCAGGATCAAAAATCTGATGATTCCCGCCAAGCCTGATGGCTCAAGAGTCGAAGGCGGCATCACCATTCATCAGCCAAGCGGCGAAAGCTTGTCGATTTATGACGCTGCCATGCGCTATATCGACGAGCAAACGCCGACGGTCATCTTCGGCGGTGAGGAGTACGGTACAGGTTCTTCGCGTGATTGGGCTGCCAAGGGCACGCAACTGCTCGGTGTTAAAGCTGTGGTGGCTCGGAGTTTTGAGCGAATCCATCGCTCTAATTTAGTGGGCATGGGCGTACTTCCTTTGCAGTTCAAAGGCAGCGACTCCTGGGAATCCTTGGGCATTCATGGCGACGAGCGCTTTGACCTCGAAATACCTGCGAAACTCAAGCCCCAACAAGATATTGCGCTTGTGATTCATCGCGGCGATGGCAGCACGAGCAAGGTGCAGCTGCTGTCGCGCATCGACACTGCAATTGAGGTTGACTACTACCTTCATGGGGGCATCCTGCCCTATGTCTTGCGTGACTTGCTGTCTGCGGCCTAAGCTTGGGATTTAGTGTTTGGGGTGCCATCGATGTCAAAGCTTTATGAGCTGCCTGCCCATGCCTTGTTAGCCCTTTACGCGAGCGGGCAGGCTTCACCGGTAGACTGCACTCGGGAGGTGCTCGAGCGCATCGGGCACCTCAATCCATTACTCAATGCTTTTTGCTTCATCGATGAACAAGGGGCGATAGAGAGCGCTCGCGAGAGCGAGACTCGCTGGCTGGCTTGGCGCAAACATCGTGAGACAGGCTTTGGTGGCGCAAATGCTCCGAGAGTGCTCGAAGGCGTGCCGGTCAGCATCAAAGATCTGATCCTCACCAAAGGCTGGCCCACGATGCGTGGCTCGAAGACCATCGATCCCAAACAAGACTGGTCGGTCGATGCTCCGGTGAGCGCACGGCTTCGCGAAGCAGGCGCGGTTGTGTTGGGCAAAACCACAACGCCGGAGTTTGGCTGTAAGGGCGAAACCAATTCGCCGCTTACTGGGATCACGAAAAATCCGTGGCATCTGCAAAAGACGCCAGGCGGTTCCTCGGGGGGCGCAGCAGCGGCTGTAGCGGCAGGTTTCGGCCCACTTGCCGTTGGTACCGACGGCGCAGGCTCAGTACGTATACCCGCTGCGTTTTGCGGCAACGTCGGCCTGAAACCGTCTTATGGGCGAATTCCAGCTTATCCCTTATCGCCTTTCGGATCGGTTGCCCATTTGGGTCCCCACACGATGAGTGTTATTGATTGTGCGCTCGCGATGAATGTCATGAAGCAGCCCGATGCGCGTGACTGGACCTCGCTACCTCCGGATCCGAGCAACTATTTGATCGGACTTGATGAGGGTCTTGCTGGTTTACGGGTCGCTTATTCGCCAAGACTCGGCTATGTGCGGCAACTTGATCCGGCCATTGAGGAGGCAGTGAAGGAAACGGCTCTCGCCATGGAGTCCTTAGGCGCCTATGTTGAAGCTGTGGATCCAGGTATTGAAGACTCACTTGATATCAGTTTTGGCCTATGGGCTGCTGGTGCCGCCAACCTTTGGCGCAAGCTTTCAGACGAGCAGCGAGCGCTGACCGATCCCGACTTTCGCTCCGAAGCCACCATGGGCTTGGCAATCAACCCGGAGCAGATACACGACTTCAATCAGAGGCGAGGGGTGCTTGGCTCGACCTTGAGGCAGTTCATGACCCGCTTTGATCTCATACTGACACCTTCGACGGCGGTGTGCGCTTTTGATACACGCGCGGCAGGCAGTGCGGGTCTTTACGATGCGCAAACCATGCTTGGGTGGACGCCTTTCAGCTTCCCCTTCAACCTCTCTCAGCAGCCAGCCATTAGCTTTCCTTGGTCACTCAACCCAGACGGCTTGCCGATTGGCATTCAGTTGGTTGGACCCATGTTCGGCGATGCACTTGTTTTGCGAGCGGCAAGAGCGCTTGAATCCATACGACCTGTTAAGCGGCCCAATACCCTCTAAATCAATCAGCGAATCAAACGAGCTACGCCAACAAACTAAAAGGGCCAATCAGTCGATTGGCCCTTTTAGTTTGTTGCTTGGTCGGGACGGCGGGATTCGAACTCGCGACCCCTTGCACCCCATGCAAGTGCGCTACCAGGCTGCGCTACGCCCCGAAGCCTTCTAGTATACCAAGCTATCGCACGCAGGCGAAGGAAGGGCGTATCACCAGGGCGCTATGATTGCCCTGAAGCTGCCTCATCGATGCTTAGCAACCGGAGGACCTCGTTTAACTCGATCCTCAATCGATCAAACATGGTGATGCTTGGATCCTCTTGCTGCTCATGCCCTTTGGTCTCAGCCTCATGCTCATGAAGCTTGGTCTCAGCCTCCTGCTCGTAAAGCTTGGTCTCAGCCTTGTTAGGCTGATCCATCCCCCCCATGGCGCTGCCGCTCTCTGATGCCTTAGCCTCTTCGTGCTCGAGAGGTTGAGTCCGCGAGATAGCAGCCGCCTCGGCTTGCAGGTTGGAGATGGTCTGACGCCCTGACAAGCGCATCCGCGCCCCTTGAATCGTGAAGCCTTCGTCATAGAGCAATTCACGGATCTTCCGAACTAAGAGGACTTCATGGTGCTGGTAGTAGCGCCGATTGCCTCGACGCTTCATCGGACGAAGCTGTGTAAACTCCTGCTCCCAATAGCGCAGCACATGTGGCTTAACAGCGCAAAGATCGCTTACTTCACCAATCGTGAAATAGCGCTTTGCGGGAATCGGTGGCAGCAATTGATCGACCATCCCGCGGGTTTTCAAGTAGGCGCTATCGTCGTCCTGCGTCATGACATGCGCTTTTAAAGTTCAGCACCCTTAGCAGGCACAAATTGACCCGAATCGATCTGGGCCTTGAGCTTTTGGCTTGCATGGAATGTGACAACACGGCGCGCTGATATCGGTATAACTTCACCCGTCTTTGGATTTCGCCCCGGCCGCTGCGGCTTATCACGTAGCTGAAAATTACCAAATCCGGAGAGCTTGACCGATAAACCGCTTGAAAGGGCATCGCTGACTTCTTGGAAGAACATGTCAACTAGGTCTTTGGATTCGCGCTTATTGAGGCCAACGCGCTCGAAAAGCATTTCGGCAAGTTCGGCTTTGGTAAGGGTTGCGCTCTCATCAATGGCTTGCATCATTGTTAACACCAGGGATTGTCATGAGCTTTAACTTCTCAGGCGCGCATCGCATGCCGATTGCATACCCTCGATCATCTGCTGAAGTAGTCCCTGAACTTCCGACTCCTCAAGCGTGCGCTCAGTATCTTGGAAACGGAGACGGAATGCAAGACTTTTCTCATTGTCTTTCAATCCTTTGCCGCGGTATTCGTCAAAGAGCGTCAGGTTGACGAGCCGGGTACCACCTAAGCGTTTGAGCCCAGCGGCCAGTTCTTCCGACGCAAGGGCCTGGCTAACGACAAAGGCAAGATCGCGAACGACAGGCGGAAACTTTGAAGGTGCAGCAGGACTCGGCATCAACTTGTCGGTTAGCGCCCAGATGGCCAGCTCAGCAAGCACGGGAGCTGAGCTGAGTTCGAGAGATTGCTGTAGCTGAGGATGCAAGACCCCGATCCAGCCTGCGTGCTTGCCGGCCACTTCGATGACGGCGCTTTGTTTGGGGTGCAGGCATGGGGGCAATTTTTCACTATCGACCCATTTCCGGCATTGAAACCTGTCAGTGCCAATCACCGACTCCAAATCACCTTTTAGGTCAAAGAAATCAACCAAGCGTTTGCTATCGGACCAGTGCTCAGCATATCGAGCACCATAGGCAAGTAGGGCTAGTTTTATAGGCTGCCTAATGCCCGCGACTTCGAGCAAATCCGCCTCGGCATCAGCCTGCTTATGAAACACACGACCGCACTCAAAGATACGCACCCTCTCGGCCTTTCGATTCAGATTGAAACGGAGGCTGTCGATCAATCCGGTGACAAGACTGGTGCGCATCACGTCGAGCTGCGAGGCGATGGGATTGAGCAAGGCAATCCCTTTTTCGCCCGAGACGCTCTCATCAAGGGCCGATGAAACAAAGCTGTAATTGATGACTTCTTGATAGCCGCGGGCGGCAATCAATGTCTTAACTTGTAGCAAACTACGGCTAGCTTCTGGCGCCTCGCGCATGAGCGTGCTCGCCTTCGGGGGACGCTGCGGCAAGCGATCGAACCCCCAAAGACGAACGACCTCCTCGATTAAGTCCTCCTCGATGTGGAGATCGAAGCGGTAACTTGGTGGCTCCACCTCGATAACCTCATCTTGGGCGCGCTCGATACCTTCAGCACACCCAAGCCATCGAAAGCCAATGCCAAGCCGAGTGAAGGCCGTACTGATCTCCTCAGGCGATAAATCGATACCTGAAACCTTTCTGGCGCGCTCGAGTCGCATTTGGACGGGCTTTCGTTCGGGCAGCGCGATCACCTGGTCATCGAGCGGTCCTGCTTGCCCCCCACATATCTCAAGGATCAAGGCACACAAATAATCGAGCTCAGAGGCAGTCGTGTGTGCATCGACGCCGCGTTCGAAGCGATGACCCGCATCGGTCGAAAAATTATAGCGACGCGCCCGCCCAGCGATGGCCTGTGGCCACCAAAAAGCCGCCTCAACGTAGATATTGCTTGTATCGTCCGATACCGCTGTTGCATCGCCACCCATAATCCCTGCCAGACTCTCAATAGCCTGGTCATCAGCGATCACACCAACCTGTTCATCGAGCTCGATCGTCTGGCCATTCAAAAGCTTCAAACGCTCTCCCCGCCTGGCCCAACGAACATTCAATCCACCCTTAATCCGGTCCAAATCGAAAACATGTGTGGGCCTGGATAGCTCCAACATCACGTAGTTGGAAATATCGACCAGGGCCGAAATGCTCCGCTGCCCTGCTCGCTCAAGCCTGTCCTTCATCCACTTTGGCGTTTGCGCCTTGGGATTCACGCCGCGAATAACCCGGCCACAAAACCGGCCGCACAAATCGGGTGCCTCAATGCGTACCGGCAGGCGGTCAGCGATTTCAGCTTGCACTTCAATGACCGGGCGTGGGGCAAGCGAGGCCCCGCTCAGAGCAGCCACCTCTCTAGCGATCCCGCGAACACCGAGGCAATCGGGCCGATTGGGTGTGAGCTTGAGCAAAAACTGTTGGTCATCAAGTCTCAACGCTTCGCGCAGATTCTGCCCGAGCGGCAGACCCTCTTCGAGGAGCATCAAGCCTTGATGGTCTTGCGACAAACCGAGCTCTTTTGCCGAGCACAGCATGCCAGCACTCTGGACCCCTCTCATGGTCACGGGTTTAATTTGCAGCCCTCCAGGCAGCTCGGCGCCTGGTAAAGCACATGCGACCATGATGCCTGCGGCTGCGTTGGGAGCGCCACAGACAATCTGCGCCAAATCAGCCTGCCCTACGTCAACATGGCAAACACGCAAACGGTCTGCGTTTGGATGTGCCTCGACGCGCTCGATGCGTGCAACCACAACCTGACTAAAGGCAGGAGCCAGCGACTCGAGCGATTCAACCTCAAGGCCAGCCATGGTGAGTGCGTCGGCGAGCTCTTGCGTGCTCCAATCGGGATTCACATACTGCCGAAGCCACTGTTCTGAAAATTTCATAAAAGCCTCAAAAGACCTGAGTTACAGCTCGTCAAAACCTTCGGGTACTTTGCCAAAAACGACAAAGCGATGGCCCTCAATTTAGCGATCAAATTGCTTTAAAAATCTTAGATCGTTTTCAAAGAACAAACGCAAATCGGACACACCGTAGCGCAACATGGCCAAGCGCTCCACGCCTGAACCAAAAGCAAAACCGATATAGTTTTCTGGATCAAGCCCCACGTTGCGCACAACCTGAGGATGAACCTGGCCGGAACCAGACACCTCAAGCCAGCGATCCTTCATAGGCCCCGATCCAAAACGCATATCGATTTCTGCCGAAGGCTCGGTGAATGGAAAATACGACGGTCTAAAACGCACATCGATATCGTCCTGTTCAAAAAACTGCCGCAAAA
>VGHV01000085.1 GCA_016868095.1 Betaproteobacteria bacterium | reverse complement strand
TCACTGATAGCCTGATCTGGAAAAATCAACACAAGATGCTTCATCCAAAGCGAATGCAGCCAGCCTAGGGTTTGCGCATCTAACGGTAATCGTAAATTGACACCACGAACTTCCGCGCCGATAAGAGAGTGTCGGCTAGTAACTTGCCGCTGAAGAGATTGAGACGACATCATATGACTCCTTATACAAAGGATTTACAGGCGGACTTTGCGGAATAAAATAAATAGCGATTGGCTCTGTGCTCCGGCAACAAATCCCTGCAAACTATGGGTTGACTGAAAAGTTTGGGCGGCCCAATTTCAAAGGGATTTCTGCTTCGCATGAGCGAGAATCTACACGAGCATTGCTCGTAATGGTTTCGCGCTGCAAGGAAGGCTACAAACTGATCGCCAAACCATCCTAAAAGCGCTGTGATGTTTTAGCCGACGCGAAAAGTCTAAGATCGTTTGAGTAAATCAAAGTGCTGCGGGGTGCGGGATGGTACCAACCGAGAATTGGGGGTGCCCCCGGGGAGGGGTCGGCATAGCGGGGATTTGAGCAGGGCTGGGGGTTAGGCATTAACAATCTTCAGACCGTGATTAGCTTCACTGACTGGGATCAGTTGCGCTTGCTCCAAGATCCAGTCTTCATAACGCTGGTGGTGTTGCCTGAGAAGATCGATAGGCCGGATGCGGTAATGCTTCTCAGCGGTCGCTGAGGGTTTGTGACCCATGATCTGGCTGACAATACCCGTAGGAATATCAAGCCACTCGGCAAGGCTTCCAAATGATCGTCTCAAGCCGTGGACTGTTAGGTGTTCAATACCAGCTTCGTTGCAGACCGCGTCAAGTGCTTTGCTGGGAATAGATAGAGCGCCTGAGGCCGAGGTCTTGCTGGAAAAGACCCACTCATTCACACGAGGCAATGGCTCAAGCAGGGATGCTATGTAGTTGGTGAGCGGAATCTCTCGGCTGGTTTCTACTTTGTCTTTGATCACAATCTTTCGCCAGTGAAAGTTCACATCGCTCCAGCGCAGACTTAATACTTCATTTTCTCTAGCTCCCGAGAGCAGCATGAATTGGAGGACGGCTGAGACCACAGGGTTTTCAATCGCTCGTACCGCTTTAAACCAAGCAGCAAGTTGATTACGTTCCAGCGCATCCTTTCTGGCAACGGGCTTACCAAAACTCTCCCGAGTCTTTCTCGTTGATGCCGCTTGTGCATTCACCAGATGCTTATAGTCCGGCTCCGTTGAACACCAATTCAAAAATGCTTTGAGGCAACGCCATGCCAGACGTCCAAAGGTGGATCGCTCTTCTCCTTGCGTCTTTGCCCAACGTTCAACGACCTCGGGTGTTAGGTCAACAAGGCGCACTTGCAAGAGTGGATAGATAGGTCCGGGTACAGTAATACCTCTTCCTCGCGTTCCGCGACTCGCCTTTCTGCCACCGGGTTCAATCATCCGTACGTGGTCTGCCAGTGTTCTAGGTCTCCAAGTCTTAGTGCGCTCGGCAATGTAGACCTTCCAAGCGTCGCCGACGGTGACGGCTCTTGCCAGTTCCTTGGCTATTTGAAGCTTTGCTTTCTCTTCACGCTGCTTATCAAGCACCCTCGGATCTAAACCACTATCGAGTGTGACCCGAAGACGGTTCGCTTCGGCACGAGCGCCATCAATCGTCCATGCCCTGACGTCACCTATGGTGCGGCGTACAGTGTTGGGGCACCTGCTGGCAACTGCGTCAATCTGAACGGACCTTGTCTCTACCCTCTTGAAACAACCACCAACGCAGGTAAGACAACCCAGGGAGCCAACACATACTCTGACAGTGAGAACTATTTTGTAGGTACAAGTTTTGCGGCTCCGCTTGTGGCGGCGACCGTAGCACTCATTCGGTCAGCGAACCCAGGCCTCACGCCCGCCGAGCCAAAACGCATCTTGCAACGAACAGCTCACCCCTTTCCTTTAAGTGGCGCGCAATCGGATGTACGGAGCTGCAAAGTACCTGTCGATAATAAGGAGCAACTCGAGTGTTACTGCACGACCAGCACTTGAGGCGCGGGCATGCTAAATGTCTACAGGGCGGTAGTCTTTGCTTCAGACTTAAGGTAATCTGCAAGAATTTATCATAGGGAAGTCGACCATTACGACCCGGAAACAAATCAGTTACAAATATCAAAAGTGGAAGTCGGAACTACCACTTACCATAACGTTATTGTTACTGTTAAACAACTATTATCAATCGGAGTGCAAGAAAAACGAAGCTATGCAACCACCGACTTTAACCCCACCGATGGAGTTTTAACCGTTGTAGAAGTCTTCGTGGGCAAAGTCAATTACTTAAACGTAGCTATCACGACACAGGATGTCGACCAAGTCGGTGTTCCATGATTTCGAAGAGGCCCAGTTAGTCAACGATTTTTAGTGAAAGAGGAGGCTGATGAGTGAGGTTTTGGTGTTCGTAATAATTAAGATGATGTGTACAGATGATCTCAGTAGTTGACATCAAAATTCCTGAATTGTTGTCACCATTTTAATATCTTCAACATCTGGCAATTTGATGGTTACTTTCGACTTACAACGCTTACTCCGCAAGTTTCCGCTAGCCTCGTTCTCATAGCATTGCTAATTGCCGGTGTTCAGAGACGGTGCTAATGACAGCAATGGCTGCATCACGAATCAGGCCGCGGTATCATTCAGCCTGAAACATCTACAAATAGATACAGAACCCAATTCAATTGTGATCTTAGCGCTCACCACATTCCAAGCTCAGCGATGTCATACCGCCTCTTGTTCTTGTGCTATCGCTAAGATATGTGTGTTTGGGGCGCGTAGCCGACCTTTCGGCAAGAGTCGCTCAAAGCCCAAAGTGCTATCGCTTGTTCATGATGTGCCCCGCATCCGCATGCTTTTCGCATGAGCGACATTAATTTCCTATATCGACTAGGAGTTCGCCGCCGGCTCAATGCGGCGGGAACCCTGACTCGTTTGGGAGGATCCCTGATGGCGAATGAAGTGCTTGAAGCTATGTGCGAAGCGGCTCGCTTTTCAGTCGATATGGCAGAACTCCAATCAGCTGCGGGAAGGCGAGTTGCTGAGCTTATGGGAGCTGAGGCTGCCCTGGTTACAAGTGGGGCTAGTGCTGCGATGACTCTGGCCTGTGCGGCTTGTTTGGCGGGGTGGGAGGCAGCAGCGATGGCGCAGCTACCTCAAGCGGAGGGCATGCCGAATCACATGCTTATGGCCCGTACCCATCGCAATACCTACGATCATGCCGTGCGCCTAGCTGGTGCAAAAATAGTTGACATCGGGCATAACGATTACGGCACGGGTGCAGGCGTTCGAAGCCTTGAATCTTGGGAAATTGAATCACACATTAATGGTCAGGTAGTAGGAATGGTGTTTACAGCTACCGCGAAGACGCTTAGCGATTTGCCACAGGTCATTGAAACGCTGCATAGGCATGGACGCTTCGTGATCGTTGATGCCGCAGCTCAGCTACCCCCTCGAAGCAATCTTCAGAGCCTAATCGCCACTGGCGCAGATCTTGTCATCTTCAGTGGGGGTAAGGCAATCGGGGGACCGCAATCCACTGGAATCTTGGCGGGACGCAGCGCTCTTATCGGATCAGCCCTTTTGCAGATGCTGGACATGGATGTTCATCCTGCCACCTGGATACCAGCAGGTTTCATCAATCGTAAATCCCTTAAGGGTCTACCGACCCATGGTATTGGGCGTGGTTTCAAGGTTGGTAAGGAAGAGATTGCAGGTCTTATTTGTGCCCTTGAGCGCTATCTTAATGCCGACGAAGTGATCCAACACCATGAGTGGAGACGGCGCCTTGACATTATCAAAGAAAAACTTATGGTGCAGCCAGGGTTATCGGTGGAACTTTTAGATTGTCTACCTGGTGCTGGAGTACCTTGCCTCGCGATAAAGCCTTCAAACACAAATGTGTTTCGCCTCAGTCTCGCCTTACAGGAGCTACCCGTGCCACTGCATTTGGGGGAGTCTCGTATTGGCGAAGGTCTGCTGCTATTCATACCAACAGCACTTCGCTCTGACGATGACGATTATGCTGTGCAGTGCCTCCTGAATGCACTCCGAGAGTTTGAGTCTTAGATTAACGCCCCGTGTTTCACCTTGCTGGGGTGAATTTCCTAGTTGACTCTAGCTGAAGGAAGCTCGATCCCTAATCTGGTGCGTCGAAATTGGAAATTGGTGTTCACTGCGGCGTAATCCCTGCGCGTTTCACAACCTCGGGCCAGCGCCTGAGTTCTTCTTTGAGGAACCCGTCAAACTGTTGCGGCGTGCCTCCGATGATGTCCGCTGCCTGAGACTCGGTAATTGCAGTACGCACTGCCGGTACCTGCAGTACACGGTTGAAGACCTCGTTGACCCGGAGCACCAGTGTAGGTTCCATTCCCGCGGGGCCGACGATGCCATGCCAGACGCTCACATCAAAGCCGGGAAGGGTCTGCGCCACGGGTGGCACCTCCGGTAACTGTCGCATCGGTCGCGCTGCAATGCCAGCAAGAGGACGGATTTTGCCCTCGCGCACATGCCCAAGCGAAGTGGATACGGTAATCACTGCTGTATCGGCATCGCCGCGGAGCAAGGCCAGCACCATCTCTGCCCCGGATTTGTAGATCACATTGACTTGCTCGATCCCCGCAAGACTGTTGAGATAGGCCATGTAAAGATGCGTCCAGTTACCGAGCCCCGCCGAGGCAAAGTTGAATTTACCCGGTTGCTTGCGAGCAGCCTCGAGGAATTCGCTCAGGTTCCTGTAGGGCAAATCGGCACGTATTAACACAACCGCGGGTAGGTTCGCCACGTGAACGATTGGTGTGAAAGCGGTGTGCGGGTTATAGGGTAGTTTGGCTAAGGTGTGCGACACCGCATTCGGTCCAACGTCGGCGAGAAAGAGCGTGTAGCCATCGGGCTTCTCCCTAGCTACTGCAGCTGCAGCGATCGTTCCACCGGCACCGGGCCGATTCTCAACGAGCAAGGGCTGCCCATTGGTCAACTGCGAAAATCCGCTTGAGAGATTGCGCGACAGGGTGTCTGCGGCCCCACCTGCTCCTACCGGCACTACGAGTTTCACTGGACGGTCGGGCCAGAAAGCCTGCGCCTTGAGCGAGCCGGCAATGGGCGCTGTCAGAGACAGGGTGCCGAGCTGCGCACCGCAGGCTAAAAGCCATCGCCTGCGAAGAGCTGGGCACACTGCTTCTTTAGGACTCAAAATTTTTGACCGTTTCATGCAATTCTTGCTGTCCAGCCATACTGGGCTACGTAAGGTGAGTCTGTTAATTTGACTGAGCCGGGTTGCCACGAGAATCTCGAGGATAAAGAAAGCGCTTGCTTTATCAATTCAAAGCAACACAAGCAACACCAAGATGTAGCCCAAAGTGCATAGAAAGACGATCAGACCTGCATATTTAGTGTTATCGAGCTGCTTCTGTAAGCCCTCTAGGTACTCAGGTGCCTGTGTCTGCCGAGCCTCCTTAGGAATTTCACTGACACCGAGCAAAACCGCATAGCCACTGAGAATTAACAGAGAACCAATCACAAGCCAAGTAAGCAACGCTAACTCCTTACTGGACGCTTAAGCCTAATAAACAGCAGGCTACCACGGTTACACATCCTACGAGCATATTTAGCATGGGGTCAAGGAGTTTGTCTTTCCTAAGTGTTTGATCTTGTCGGTCGCAGAACGCAAGAGAGATTCACTTGGAGCAAAGTCTTAGAAAACCCCAGACAGGCTCAACATCGGTATCCTACCAGGATGACAGCTTATCGGCAATCCTCTTGAATTAGCTCGGCGGCAAATGCCTGTTAGAACTCAATTGGCTTGAAACACACCTACCCGCCGATGGGAACCCACTTCTTTTTCCTGGGGGGCCTCTTCCCCAGAAACTCCGCCACGTGGCGGAGTTTTCCCATCTTCATGGGGGTGCCCCCTAGCGATTGTCAGGGTCGTTTGAGTGGATTATTGGCCCATATCAGTCGGTAGAAAGCCGGCCTTTTTGTGGGGGTGGGGGTGCGGTGGGGGTCAGACCAGGCAGCTTTTTCAAAGGGGGAGGCCTGAGTCGAGTCCAAAAAAAGGGACTAGTGCAGTTTTATGGTCATTACATGAGAGGTCTCGCCCGGCTAGGCCAGGTTTTAACCAATTGAGAGGGTCGATTGAGTAACCAACTTTAGATTACTTGAGGCATCGAGTGGTAGACCAAACGGTATACCTATTCGCCATTCCAGGTAAAAGATTCTTTTAAATCAATACTTTATTAAGTTTAACTGGCGGAGAGAGCGGGATTCGAACCCGCGGTACGCTTTGAAACGTACACACGCTTTCCAGGCGTGCGATTTAAACCACTCATCCACCTCTCCGATGGGCCCGATTATACGTGAGCGGCCTGATTACAGGGAGTCAAGGATCGGACTCAGCGCCACGGGCTCGTGCCATTGGCTCAAGGCGCTCGTTAACCATGGGCTGGAATCGGCGCTATAGACTAATTGCCAGTCTTCAAGTACCTTGACTTTAGGAGGATGCGCCATGGTGCCGAAGGCTGATTAAAGGCCTCAGCGTTGCTTTAGACACTTTTTAGATCAATGAACTGGAGCCAAAACGGCTATGACAAATAGATCAGAACTTGACGCGAAAGATTCGTCAACAACCAACGCTGACTACCAGCCGCCGAAAGTCTGGACTTGGAATAAGGCCAACGGCGGCCGTTTTGCCAACATCAATAGGCCTATTGCCGGACCGACTCACGAAGCCGATTTACCAGTCGGAGTACATCCTTTGCAGCTTTACTCCTTGGGAACGCCCAACGGTGTTAAGGTCACTGTGATGCTCGAAGAGCTACTTGCGCTTGGCTATAGCGGCGCCGAGTACGACGCCTGGTCGATTCGGATTGGGGAAGGTGAGCAATTCAGTACAGGTTTTGTTGAGATCAATCCCAACTCTAAAATTCCTGCCCTTGTTGATCGAAGCGGCGACAAACCCGTTACTGTGTTTGAGTCGGCCGCCATTTTGTTCTACCTTGCAGAAAAGTTTTCGGTATTCCTGCCTACTGAGCATCCAGCGCGCAGTGATTGCCTTTCCTGGTTGTTTTGGCAAATGGGAAGTGCCCCGTACCTCGGCGGTGGCTTTGGCCACTTCTACGCTTATGCGCCAAGCAAGATGGAATACCCGATCGATCGGTTCACCATGGAGGTGAAACGTCAGATGGATGTCTTAGATCGATTGTTGGCCGACCAAGCATTTATCGTGGGTGATTCATACAGCATCGCGGACATAGCGATTTGGCCATGGTACGGGCAACTAGTCCTCGGCAGGCTTTACGGTGCTGCGGAGTTTCTTGACGTTGAAAGCTATACGCATTTGCTGCGCTGGGCACGAGACATTGGCGCTCGACCCGCGGTTCAACGAGGTAGGCTTGTCAACAAGCTGACCGGCGACTCGGACACGCAAGTACCCGAGCGGCACAGCGAGGCTGACTTTAAAGGCAAGCGCCTCGATTGAGCAGGGGCCCGCTGGGCCCCCTAGACCCTGAGCTGAAGCCTGTTAGGTCCTCATGCAATTAGCGAGTCAAGATGAATTACCCAGCGATCAGCTTGGTGATTCGCTCTTGATTTGCAGCGATCTTCTTATGGTTTTCAAGAATGCTTTGGCGACGTTCATAGATTGCGTCTGCGTTCTTTAGAATCGCCGCCCGATTGCCTTCGACGGTCGCCATCACGGCGTCGATCTTTGCGCGGTTGGCCGTGGCGCGCTGCTGAATCTCAGCAATTCTTGACTCATTTGAGGCAATGCGTTGTGCATTCGTTTCTGGGGTCGCCTGCTCGGGATGCAGATCGCCGTCGAGCCATCTACGGTTCGTCTCGATATTGCCGGCGTTAAATTCGACGATCTCGGCATTGCCTTCCATGATCATGTGATTGACTTCGATCAACATCTTGTTGATTTCGCTCATCTTTTCGCTCACTGCAATAACGCGGGCATTGAGTGTTGAGCGATGATCGAGAAAGTCAATATGGGCCTGATTCAGCATGGAGTCACGAAAGTTCTCCTGGACCGCACCCTCTACCTTCATCGATTGAAGAATAGCCTTACGGTTTCTGAAAATGTCATCGGTATTCTGATTGGCCATCTGGCGGTTGCCCATGAAGGCCGCCGAGTAGTTCTTCATGATCAAGGCTCGATTTTCCTCGATCATTGAGCGCTCGCGATAAGCCTGCGCCTTATTCCACATAACAGTGGATTCTAGTTCAAAAAGTTTCTTGCGATTGGCGCGGATGTTTGCGCGATTATCTTCGATCTGACTCATCAACTTCTCCTTGGAGCAGCTTCAATGTGCTGCGGGTTATTCGGGATTTGGCCCAAGGCCAACTATCTCTAAAACACGAGATTAGAGAAGGGGCGTTGCGCAGACTCGAGTTTACGGCTAAATATTTTTTTAAAGAAGATCCGGCAAAAAAATATTTGCGCAAATACAAAAATGATTGAAATGGCGAGCCTTACAGGGTGCCAAACGCCGCTATGTGGCGCGGCAATGTGGACCTGTGCATTGAATCTGCATGTTTAGGATGTCTTTGAGCAAATAAGAAAAGTGCTGTGAACGATACCTTGCGTTAGGCTCAAACAAAAGCCGCCGAGTCCGTTTGCTCGCTTCTTGTCTTGGTGTGTGCTTAGGGGCTTCGGCTAGAAAAAAAAAGACGGGGCTGA
>VGHV01000084.1 GCA_016868095.1 Betaproteobacteria bacterium | reverse complement strand
ATCTTTTTTGCATCCACTGCGCCGGCAGCCTTTATTGCTTCAGAAAGCATATACATCTGATTGAAGGCTCGTGGGTACCAGACTGCCTGTCCCGTGCGAGGACGGAAATCGGCCTCGATGGCTTGCGATGGCGGATGTGGCACGTTGGCATGACCCTCAACAACTGCGAAAACACGATCGGACAGCCCCGTTTGCTTGATCGCCGTTGGTCCGCCTGCGCCCCCGGCATAGTAGGTGTACCAGTCGATTTTAAGGCCCGCGTCGGCGGCCGCTTTAAGCAGCAGCGCGATGTCCTGTCCCCAGTTCCCGGTGATGACCGAGTCAGCACCGGAAGCTTTGATCTTTGCGATATAGGGAGCAAAGTCATTGATCTTGAGCAGGGGATGTAACTCGTTACCAACGATTTGGACGTCGGGTCGTTTCTCCTTGAGCATGGCCACTGCCTGAGCGCGAACCGAGTGCCCGAAGGAGTAGTCCTGGTTGATCAGGTAGACCTTCTTAACACTGGTCCTCGGCTTCATAAAGTTTGTAAGTGCTGCCATCTTGGTATCGGAATCGGCATCCCATCGAAAATGCGACCAGTTGCACTTATCGTTGGTCAGCGAAGGATCGACAGCGGCATAGTTCAGGTAAATAACTTCCTTGCCTGGATTGCGAGCATTGTGCTTCGCAACAAACTCAGAAAGCGCTGCGGCAACCGATGATCCGTTGCCCTGGGTGATGATTCGAATGCCGCGGTCGATGGCTTTTTGCGCTTGAACAATACTCTCTTGCGGATTCGTCTTTCCATCAAAGGGAACGATCTCAAACTTTCTGCCGAGCACGCCGCCAGCAGTATTCAGTTGATCAGCGATATAGCGAAAGTGTTTAAGTCCATGTTCGCCAATACTTGCACCGCCCCCTGACAAGGGATCAATGTAGGCGACTTGAATCGTTTGTTGTGCCAGCGCACTTGCGCTAGCAATCGACAGACTTATGGCTGTGGCGATAGACCCTACGATCGTTTTGATGCGACGCATCATGACTCCTCCGGTGGTTTGATAGTTGGTGAAACTGTTTTTATTTATTTTCAATGGGCATTGCATCACAGCACTGGGAAACAGGCAAGCCTTATCGCCTCGTCTTTTTAGTTTAGGATTTCAGTCTTTGAGCACTCAGCAGCAATAACGAGTACGCAGAAGCTATAACGAGCACCCAGCAGCTATAACAATGGACATTAATCGGCCCGATGTTCTTGCCTCACTGACCAAAGCCTTCTATGACTATGAAGAGGCTTTGGTTACTAATCATATCGATCGCTTAAATGAATTGTTTTTGCTCGATGAGCGTACGATCCGTTTTGGCACGCACGTAAAAGAGCACCTTGTTGGGCATCAGGCCATTGCTGAGTTTCGCCGCTCCAGGCCGCCAGGGCCAGGTGGCAGTTATCGCCGAAGTATTGCAGATGTGCTGATCACCACTTATGGTGATTGCTTTGGCACAGCGAGTTGTGTCTTTATGCGCCCAGGTGAGCAAAGACAGGGCCGACAGCAGCAAAGTTGGCTGCTCACTGCTGCGGGTTGGCGGATCGTCGCTGCTCACGTCTCTTTTGCCAACGCTTAACAAGACCTGGCAATTCGCGACGTGCTGGCAGGCTTCGCTCGGTTAATGTGAGCGTGAGGCTAGCTTGACTGTAGGAGCACCATTTGGGTTTGGGTGACAGTCGCACAAAGTTTTCCTGCCTCATCCGTGATCCGAGTTTCCCACACATGGGTGCTACGGCCACGGTGCAAGGGGCGCGTATCGGCCTGAACATAGCTGCCCACCGGGGCGCCGCGCATAAAATTCGTTTTTGATTCGATGGTCGTTGTCCGCGCGCCCTTTGGCAGCTGGATAAAGGTTGCAACAGCGCCAACCGTGTCGGCTAAGGCCATAAATGCGCCGCCATGCAAACTATTGCCTGCGGTACAAAGTTCCATACGAACCAGCAAGCGGGCTTGAACATGCTCGGGGTCGAGCTTCGTCCATTCAATGCCAAGTAGACCAGGGAACAAAGGCTTTAGGCGCTCCTCCATGGCTTTTAACTGTTCTTGATGCTGATCTTGGGTTGATGTCATGAACGATTCCTTTGGTCAATGTGATCCGTGCTTCAGGTTGATATGGTAATAAAGAGTATTATTCATCTATGTTTTATATCGAAATGCCATTTATGCCCACATCACCTCAGCGGGACCTTGCTGATCGAGGGCATCAATATGGCAAATTAACTTAAAACCATGCCTAAATGACGTAAGCAGCTCTGGAGCGCTATCGTTATACCATTCGATGGTCCGAGCTTTCATCGCACCGATCATTTCATCATGGCAAATACGAATCCTTCATGGAGATTGATATCGCAGTGAATAAACTAGAAGTTGTCGATTCGCATCATCATTTTTGGGACCTGTCATTGGGTTGGCATGATTGGCTACTGGGCGAACCAAAGCCCTTCTTACTCGGAGATTACACTGCTTTAAGGCGCAATTATTTGCCCGAAGATTACGCGATTGATGCCTTTGGTGTGGATGTACTGGCGACGGTTCATGTTGAAGCGGAGTGTGCTCGCTCGCTAGCACTCGAAGAAACAGGTTGGTTACACAGATTACAACAAACTCACGGTGTGCCCAATGCCGTGGTTGCTCATGCCTGGCTTCACGATGCGCAGCTAGAGGATCGGCTCGTTGCTCATGCAAAGTACCCTATGGTCAAGGGATTGCGTTCGAAACCGCTAACGGCTGATAGTCCGACGTCGCCTTTCCCACAAGGTTCCGGTTCGATGTCTGATCCCAAGTGGCTTTCAGGGATGCGTAAGCTCGCTGCTCGTGATTGGTCCTGGGATCTTCGGGTTCCGTTTTGGCATCTAAAAGAGGCGGCAAAGCTGATTGAGAAAGTTCCAGAACTTAGGGTTGTGCTTAATCACACAGGATTGCCCTGGGACCGCAGTGAGGATGGCCTGGCTCATTGGCGTGAGGGGATGAGGGCATTAGCATTAATGCCTAAGGTGTTTTGTAAGATTAGCGAATTAGGGCTCTTAAACGCGGCGTGGACTGTCGAGTCCAATCGACGGGTTGTCATGGAGGCGGTTGATATCTTTGGGCCTTCGCGCTGCATGTTTGCCAGCAATTTTCCGGTGGCAGGACTCAGGGTGGGCTATCTTGCACAGGTGCTTGGTATTAACGAGATGTTGCAATGCTTGAGTGCATCGGAGCGAAAGGATGTCTTTGTTAATAATGCTATATCGTTTTACCGGATAGAGCCATTTTACAAGCAAGATCGAAGGCATTGAAAAATGCTTGAGGATTTGCCTGTTCCTTGCCCACGATATCGTAAGCCGTCCCGTGGGCTGGCGTAGTGATTGGATAGGGAAGGCCGCCATGAACAGTGACTCCCCGCTCAAAGCCAAGTAGCTTCATGGCAATCTGGCCTTGATCGTGATACATGGTGACAACACCGTCGTAGCCATCGGGCTTGCGGATCGCCCTAACAAAGGCTGTATCGGCTGGAAAGGGTCCCTCGGCAGTGTAGCCATTTGCCCTTGCTAGTTCGATGCCTGGCTCGATCAAACGAGCTTCTTCATCACCATAGTTGCCGTGATCGCCGTTGTGAGGATTAAGACCACAAACAGCAATACGCGGCTGATCCAACCCAGCCCGCTTGAGTGAATCAATAATCATAGCAATCGCGGTAGCGACTTTTTGCGGACTTAAAAGACTGCTGACCTCACGTAAGGCAACATGAGAGGTCACGCGAGCGGTCCATAGGTCTTCCAATACGTTGAGTTCACCACAGCTTGCCTTGAAGTTGAGGAAATCTGCAAACCATCTCAGTTCGTCTTCTTGATGCATGCCAGCAGCTCGCAAAGCAGCTTTATTCAACGGGGCAAAACAAAGCGCGTCGACGGCACCGGCTTGCGCAAGAGTAAGGCCTTGCCGCAAACCCTCAAGCATGTAGCAACCATTGCTGGCGCCAGCTTCGCCCGGCTCAAAAGGTGCTGTCAGCCAGCCATCCCAAGTATGAACGGTCACCGAGGCGGGAACTTGAAGCGCGACTTGTTGTCCGATCAGATGAATATGCGCATGCTCATAACGCTTAGGGTTATCAAGTAGCCTTTGTACTAACTCTGGGCCAATGCCTGCTGGGTCCCCACAAAAGACGGCGATACGCGGTTTATGCAATGTCATGTCAACTTCTCCATCCGAATTGCCGCTTGGCGAGTGCGCATTAAAGCATTTCTTGCCGACTTGAAACATGCTTTGTTGTCGTTGACCGCGGAGCTTGTATGCTGGTTGCGAATATTCATCCTAGAAACGAAAAAGGCTGGCTGGAGCATGTATACATCACTGAGTGAGTTATCAGCGCTAGAGCTTGCAGCACTGATCAAGCGGCGAAAACTATCCCCAGTTGAGCTGATGACTTATTGCATCGATAGAGCTCATCAGCTGCAACCGATCTTGAACTGCTTCATTACGATTTGTAGCGATCTCGCCATGGACGAGGCAAGGCGAGCCGAGGTTACCCTTATGAAGGGTGAGGCAAGGGGCGTTCTCCATGGGATCCCGTTTACGGTTAAAGATATTGTGCATACAAAAGGTGTTGCAACAAGTTTTGGAGCGCTGCCGCTAAAAGATTTCGTGCCTGGCGACGATGCGGTGGCGGTTGCAAGGCTTCGTGAGGCAGGCGCAATCCTACTCGGTAAGACGACGACACCCGAGTTTGGGTCAAAGTGTCTGACCGACTCGCCCTTATTTGGCAAGACGTCAAACCCATGGAAGCTTAGTCGAAGTTGTGGCGGCTCGAGTGGCGGCGCAGCGGTTGCTGTTGCGGCTGGGATTGCGCCTCTGGCCGTTGCGACCGACGGAGGAGGGTCAACACGGATACCAGCTGCCTGCACCGGAGTTGTGGGGATGAAGCAAAGTCTTGGACTCATTCCTCACAGCCAGGCACAAGACTTGTTCGGCAATCAGACATATGTCACGCCGATGACGAGGCATGTTGAAGATACAGCCCTCATGTTGGATGTAATGGGTGGTCATCACGCCTGCGATCCTTGGTCAAGTGGATATAACCCGACCAATTTTTCCACCAATCTAGCGTCGATGGCGAGCCTTCGTGGCACGCGAATCATCGCCTGGTCAGTACCGCCTGGCAGACCTTTTTCAGCCTCAGCGGCAAAAGTGTTTGAAGCCTCACTCAAACGACTGAGCAATCTTGGTGCAAGCATTGAACGAGTCGATGGTAAGGGCATGGATATCGAGCCCATCTGGCGAACGATTAACCATACGGTTTGGAGGACGCGATTTGCTGATTTCGCCGCTCGCTTCGGGCCCGATCTTAGCGCTACCTTTCATCGGCAACTTGCGCTTGCGGAAAACATCAGCGCGGTGGCCTATCAACAAGCTATGTTTGAGCGTAGCAAGCTCTTTTTGAGCGTTCAGGCGATGTTCGATCGGTGTGACTTTTTAGCAATGCCTACAGTTTCTAGATCGGCTTTATCGATAGATCATGATCTATTTTCTGGTATTGATATCGATGGGAAGCATTTCGACGAGCTTCGGGCCAATTGGTTTCCCAATACGATGCCTTTCAACATGACAGGGCACCCTGCGATTAGTCTTCCCTGTGGTTTTGATCACGAGGGCATGCCGATCGGTTTGCAAGTCGTTGGACCTCTACGCGCCGATCAGCAGCTCTTAAAACTTTCCTCGTTACTTGAGCGTGCCAGTGGACTTCTCGATCAAAGGCCGCCGCTTATCGACTAAGCATTGGGTCAACGGTCGGTCCAAGGCATATCTTTCCATAACTGCCTAAACTGACTGTCTCCAGCGCGAATTTCAGCCTCGTAAGCATTGGGTGCAAGGAATCGAACGGGGGCAAATGCGCGCTCGGCTGCTTCTTTGAACATTGGATCATTAGCGGCTCGTTCGATGGCACGGGCTAGGCGTTCTCGCACAGCACTCGGCAGTCCACGCGGCGCGGCAATCCCACGCAAGGATGCCATTTCGAAGGCAAACCCTTGCTCTTTGAATGTGGGCCAATCGGGTGCCATGCTCATGCGTTGAGCTGTCATTTGCCCGAGACAGCGCAGCGGCGAGCCACTTTTTAAATACTGTAATGCCTCGCCAACGTTGATGGCCGCTACCGTTATATGTTTGCCAGTGATGGCTGTCCGTGTCTCTGAACTACCCTTAAAAGGTACGTGGGTTAGTGCGACACCGGCAGCCCGCTCAAACATCAACATGGCAAGATGGTCATCCGAACCGACGCCTGTCGATCCGATTGTTACTTTTTTTGGATTGCTCTTGGCGAAGGCTTGGAGTTCGGCGAGGCTTTTTATCGGGCTGTCTTGGTGCACGCAAAAAGTTCCAGGGTCGTCGACAATATTTCCTAAATAGTCAAAGCTTGATAGCGTCCATGCGGCCTGGCGCTCGATCGGTATGGTGATGATGGGTGGCGTGTTGATGAAGCCTATTGTGTAGCCGTCTGCTGCCGCATTAGCGATCGCAGCAAACCCGATGCCGCCACCGGCACCTGGACGATTCAAAATATTAATCTTTGCACCATCACCGAGATGTTTCTCAATAAATGGAACAAGACTTCTTGCGACGATATCGGTACCTCCGCCAGGAGCATAGGCAATAATCATATTGATCGGCTGGTCGGAGGGCCAGGCTGCCATGGCCTGTGTCGCCAAACAGCCAAACATAACAGCCATCGTGAGTTTTGCTACACGATGCTTAAGCCGACGAATTGAATTTCTCATGCCTGTCTCCTTGCGTTTTGATTTGAGATGCCAGATAGCAATCGATAAAGCATGATCGACCAAATACAGAGGGTGATCACGGAAAGGCCGGCTGCGATCGGTCGTTCGAAAAAGCCAATCATCTTCCCATCAGCTTTAATCATGGATGTCATAAAACTTTGCTCTAAAAGCCCGCCAAGCACAATCCCCAGCATCATCGGCCCAATGGGGATATTGTGAGACTCCATAAGCCATGCCAGGATTCCGAAAAATAGCATCAATACAATGCCGAAGCTGCTGTTTGTCATGGCATAGGATCCAAGCACACAGGTCATCAGAATCATTGGAAGCAGGAGGGCGCGTGGCGTTCTAAAAAGCCGTGCTGCAAGCTTAATGGCTAACCATCCAAGGGGAAGCATGAGTAGATTCGCTAGTATAAAAATTATAAAAAGTGCGTAAACGAGATCGGGCGTCTGGCTGAAGATGCTTGGGCCTGGGTTCATACCCTTCATGTACAACACCCCGATCACAATGGCAGTCACAGAGTCGCCAGGTATGCCAAAGACGAGAGCGGGAATCCACGCACCGCCAAGCGCAGCATTATTCGACGAGGTTGACTCGACGATGCCTTCGAGGTGGCCCTTTCCAAACTGCTCAGGCTGCTTTGAAAACCGCTTAGCCATAGCATAAGAAATCCAAGCCGCCACATCGGCTCCGGCCCCGGGTAATGCACCGATGGCGGTGCCAAGCAATGAACCTCGCAAAAAGTTTTGCCAATAGGTTGTTGCGACGAAGCGAAGGTTTGAAAAAAGCGCACCGATTTTCTCTTGGACGGGCGCAAGACTTAAGCCTTGCTCGGCTGAACTTCGCATAAGTTCACTCAAGGCGAATGCGCCGATCATGCTGGGGATGAGATGGATACCTCCGGCAAGTTCGATACTTTCGCCCGTAAAGCGGGCAACGCCTGTCACAGGGTCGATACCGACGCATGCAAAACCGAGTGCAAATAAAAGTGATAACAAGGCATGGCTTGTTTGCTTGCCTGAAATCAAGCTTGCGCAACTCAGGCCAAGACAGGATAGCCAGAAATACTCGAAGGACGAAAAATGAATCGCTACTTCAGCAAGCAAGGGTGCGGCAAGCATGAGAAAGCCAACGCCTACAAGTCCGCCGGCAACCGAGCATATCAAATTCGTACTGAGATTTAGCTCGAGCTTGCCTTGTAAGGCCATTGCATAGCTCTCTTCGGCATAAGCTGCCGATGCTGGCGTTCCCGGCATGCGAAGCATGGCGGCGGGCAAATCGCCGGCGAAAATCGCCATGGCGCTCACCGCAACCACAGCACCAAGTGCGGGAAGCGGCGGCATAAAGAAAGTCATGGGAACCAGAAGCGCAGCAGCCATGGTTGCCGTGAGGCCAGGTATCGCACCTACGAAAAGTCCGAAGATGGCGGATGCAAAAACAACACCAAGTACTTGACTATCAAATACAAGAATGATGGCCTTTGCCACATGCTCGCTGATTACAAAATCGGCCAACTAAAAACCGCGAAAATAGTTCAGCCAACTACCGGTGGCCAGTGGTACGCGCAAGAGTTCCGCGAACAAACCATAAGCTAGGAGCGAACCCAAGATGGCGTTCAACAGCGATGCCTTCCTTGATGCACCAAGCGCTATAGAAAGAAGGGCAATCATAATGTCGGCTGTGAGCATAAAGCCGAACCAGTCAATCACGAGCACATAAAAGATAACGCCAGCAGGCATCATCGATACGGCAATAAGACCAGAGCCTTGCTTGAGTCGCGGGTCGACGACAATCATTGGGCCGGGTTTGTTGCGCGCTTTTAAGCTAATCAGTAAGCCACAAGCGGCGATACCTAGCGCGATAAGATTTGGAAAGAGCCCTGGACCCAGCCCATAGCCAGAAGGACCTGTCAAGTTTGCGCTGTGAAACCCTAGTAGACCTG
>VGHV01000083.1 GCA_016868095.1 Betaproteobacteria bacterium | reverse complement strand
GTCAGGCGCTTGAGGCGAGTCTCGTACGGGTGGTTTGCGCCGACCCCAATCCTGACATAGGTGGCGTTCGCTACGAGGCGTGCGAGTTACCCGTTCTTGAATTAAGTACACCGGGGCCGCAATCGGTTCCCTTAGGATCCTATGCAAGGCTTGGTCCCGCGGATTTGCTCGAAGGCATCAAAAGCTTCACACTTTGCTTTCATCTTCAAGCTCGATTGCGTTCGAGTGAAACGCAGGTTATTTGCTCTACTATTGATAACACTCGTGATGGCATTCAATTCGAGCTGAGTCCACAAGGGCAATTGGTGCTTCAGCTTGCCTCACAAAACGAAAGCCAATTTTTTCGATTCGATGAAGCTCTTCAACGACACTGCTGGTATCGCTGCAAGCTTGTGATCGATGCCATATCGGGAAGCTTTACCTGGCAGTTGCGCGACATAACCCACGCCGATGGGAAAAGCATGCTGCAGACTCATCCTGTGCCTGGCTCATTCGTAGGTTCAAGCGCAGCACTGAGTATGGCGAGTGCCTCGTCACAATTACCACGTCAGTGTTTTAACGGACGGATCGAAGACCCCTGGCTCATCGCTGAGGCACTTCCCCTTGATAGCGAACTCAACTTAGAGGAGGCAGCCTCGCACCCAAAATGCCTCGGGGCTTGGGACTTTTCGCAAGGCATCGAGACCCAGACCCTGTTCGATATAGGGCCGAACCAACATCATGGTGAACTCTTCAACACGCCGACGAGGGCAGTTCGCGGTTCGTTATGGACAGGCAAGGAACATTGCTTTCGTCATGCACCGAGGCAATACGCAGCGATTCATTTTCACCAGGACGATCTCGACGATTGTCGATGGCCTGCTACCCATGAAGTCCGCATTCCTGAAGGCTTTGCCTCAGATGCCTATGCACTCATGTTAAAAACTGAAGACCATCAAGAAAACATCCCATTTTTTGTTGTTCCCAAACTAGGTACAAGCAAAGCAAAAATCGCGGTGCTGGTCTCGACCTACACCTACACCGTGTATGGAAACCATGCAAGGCCCGAATGGTTTGCTGATCCAGCATGGCAAAAATCTTATATCGAACAAGCAAAGGCTTGGCATGCCTATCCCTACAATCCGGGCGAACACCAAGACTATGGATTTTCCACCTACAACAGTCACCCCGACGGGTCCGGTATTGGCCTGATCAGTTGGCGTCGGCCCATGTTGAATTTACGCATGGGCTATATAACCTATCCTTATCCAGCAATACGAGCTTCGGGACTACGTCACTACCCTGCCGATAGTCACTTATTGATGTGGCTCAAGCACCATCAATTGGACTATGAATTAGTCACCGATGAGGAGCTGCATCGCGAGGGGCTTACGCGATTAAAACCCTATCAGACTGTACTCACTGGAAGTCATCCCGAATATCACACTGAGCCGATGCTCAACGCGCTCAAAGATTATCGAGACCAGGGTGGCACATTGGTCTATCTCGGGGGTAATGGCTTTTACTGGAAGATCGCGCTCGACCCCACACGCGAAGGCATCATCGAGGTACGTCGAGCAGAAGGCGGCATACGTGCTTGGGCGGCGGAACCGGGAGAGTATTTCCATCAGTTTGACGGCGAATACGGAGGGCTATGGCGTCGTAACGCAAGACCTCCGCAGCAACTCGTCGGCGTCGGTTTTACAGCGCAGGGCAATTTCGTTGGTTCGTACTATCGAATCAGGCAAGAAGTTCGCGAAAATCCGCGCGTGAACTGGATCTTGGAGGGTGTTGATAGCGACATCATCGGTGCTGAGGGATTTAGCGGACATGGCGCTGCAGGTTTTGAATTAGATCGCGTCGATGAACAACAAGGTACACCTGAGCAGGCCATCGTTATTGCTTCATCTGAGAATCATCCGCCGGATGCGCCATGGGTACTCGTACCTGAAGAGCAACTCACGCATATCACAACCATACCCGGTAAAAGTCACAAAGAGCTCATTCGCGCCGATATGACTTATTTTGATTGCGAAGGGGGTGGTGCCGTTTTTTCGGTCGGATCGATTACATTTTGTGGATCGTTACCAGTAAATAACTTTAATAACGATTGTTCAAAAGTTCTACTTAACATCGTCAATCGCTTCACTTCGCGCTAGCACGATGGCGTGATCTTTTGCAAGCACCGATCTCCATGGTACTTTGGTATGATTCGCCGGCTTTATCTTGAAGCGCTAAGAAAAAGCCCAGCGAAGCCACCACGAGGCGTTCACAGCGCCCAAGCCATGGGAGACGATTGTTTGTTGCTCGATCAAAGATCTACGATTCCCTCGCGTTTTGAAGAAGCAATTCATGCTGTCATCGAACGCACGCGGGAACTTAATAAAATTACGTTGGCGGTTATATACGGACAATTTCCCTGGGAAACCGATTCGGACGATGCAGAGGTCCAACTTGCATTAATCCTCGATGATGACGTTACTGATTTTGTAGCCACTAAACTTGAGCTTACCAAGACAGCATATGACGTTCTCGTGGAGACAGGCATTGAGGTTGCGCCTTTCCCCGTGCCGGTTACCCACTGGTATTTGCCCTCGAAAGCTGCCAACCCATCGCTGATTGAAGATATACGTAAACACGGTCTAAGAATTAACTTAGATCGAATCATCGCTCGTCCTCCTCCCCCCCAAGTCAAGGCTAGGCCTGTCGAGGACATTGTTGAGATACTGCATGATATTTGTGAGGATTTGCAGCGATCATTTGATGTTCAGGGGCTTTACTTTGTGCCGCAAAACATCCCCAACAACCCAGATGACAAGAAGGCCCAACAAGCCCACACCGATTCAGAGCAAGGACCCGTCGACGTCTTGGTCGATTTTGGCGGGCGGCCAAGTACCGAGCGGGTATTAGGTGTACAACAAAGCCTTGAGTCTGCGCTGCAAATGCCCGTCCAATTGTTGACCACCAGTTCGATTCGCAAGTCCTTGCTCGATCTCCTACTTGAAAAGGCCGTAAACATCCCAACGCGCGCTGACCTTGCAGAAATCAGTATGCACCGCCGAGCCAGCATCCATACGAGCCCATTTGATGACGCTTGAAGAGCGCCTTGCGGCCTTTGAGGCGATCCGTCAACTCAAGGCTGCTTATTGCCGATTATTAGACTGCAAGCAATGGCAGTCACTTCACGCCTTATTTTCAGAGGATGCGCGTTTTGACGGCTTTGGCTCTGCTCCCGACGGATCGACAAGAACAGCTTTTATCAAAGGTCTTGAACATCGTCTCACTGAAGCGGTTTCAGTCCATCACTGCCACAACCCAGAAATGGATCTACTCAGCGATTCAGAGGCTAAAGCCATCTGGCCAATGATGGACTACGTGCAATGGCCAGGGCTTATGCAGTTAAGCGAGGGCGAGAAGGCCGTGGGCTTTAAAGGCTATGGTTTTTATGAAGAAACCTATCGCCGTGAGGGAAATCGATGGCTGATCACTTACTCGCGGCTTAGCAGGCTTCGTGTTGATTTTTTAGCAAACGACCATCCAGCACCAAGAAAAGGAAGGCTTACTCCTCAAACAAATTGGATCTAACCTTAAGATCGTTTAACTATTAAGTTATTACTGTACTTACTCTACTTATCTATCAAAGGCAGCGGGTTTTTACAAGGCTGCACGTCGAAGGATCAGTCGCTCCTTCTGCAGCCTTACAAGCCGCCATCGCGGCGTCCTGCGCGGTAATCACCGAAGCACCCGAACCTACGCCATACAAAAGCTTGCTTGTCGTCAGCGCAATACTGCCGCAAAAGGTCGATTCGTTCGTACCCTTGAAGGTGAGAACCACCTTACAGTCAGCGCACTGTTGAGCAATTGCATTTGCTGCCTCTGCAGCTGACAAACAGCGCCCGCTTGGTAACCCAGTGGAAGAAGTACTCGAGCCGGCACCTGCTCCACAGGCAGCATCGCCCGGTGCGACGATCGGGTCGGCACCGGACTTAAAGCCGATCGCACCGAACAAGTCTTTGGTACCGTCAATACCACCACCGCAACTGCTCAAAACGAGCAATGAGGCGCCGCAAAAAAGGAGAAAGCAAAAGCGACTGAAGCGACGAAACATTTCTTTATGCACCATGGTCTCCGATGACAATCCTGATTCGACGAAACCATGATCATAATCCAGCTTTTTGACAAGCTCGTCGCAATAGTGCTCCCAAGCTTTATCTACATAGTTGTCGCAAGTCAGATCTTTTCAGCGAGCCGGCATTTGATCGCCTGCAGTAGCGCTAGGCCTTGCTGCCACCGAATCACGCCACCGTTGAATATGGTGGTAGCCCGCATCACCTGGCTTAAATTTCATGACGCGCGCGAATTCGACCGCACAAAAAGCAGTAATGTCAGCTATTGAGAAGCGCTCACCAGCGACCCAGGGATGAGACTTAAGTCTTTGTTCAAGCCATTCAAGACCAGCCTCGCGCTTTTTCGCTTGATTTTCAGCAAACGCTGGAAACTGCGGATTTTCAAGAGCCGCCAGACCGGGATGGCCGTGACGTACCCACTGCGCCGTAGGTAGTAGAACGTACCACTCTACATAGCGATCATACATTTCGATGAATGCCCGCTCTTCGTAAGCCTCCCCCATCAGATTCGGATCGGGACAGTAGCCCTCGAGCCAGCTGCAAATCGCTCGGCTCTCGCTAATACAGCGTCCATCGTCAAGCTCTAACACAGGTACACGTGCTAGCGGATTAAGATGCAGGAAATCCTGCTGACGATGTGCGCCAGCATTCAGATCAACGGCAAGCCACTCGATCGACTCAATACCCTTCTCAGCGATAAACATGCACACGCGTTTTGGGTTGGGTGCTCGCGGTGACATATACAATTTCATCGCTGAAAAATCCTTCTGTTCTTTACTACACATGTGGTCGATAAGCGCATCTTACTCGTGACCCAAGCCTCGGTAAACTGCCGATTCAAAGGCGAGATAAGTTGGTAAGGATTGCTGATCCGCAAAGGGAAAAAGCTGGGTGATGTACACACCTGCAATACCTGTTTTTTGATCGATCCAATAATAAGAATTCGCAAGCCCAGCCCACATCAACCCGCCTGATGGTCTTCCTGTCGACAGGTCTTCATGATTGACTTGGAAGGCAAGGCTCCAACTTTTGGGCGAACCCGGGAAGAACTCGGCATCAAGGGTCAGAGGTATTGCCGCTACAAGCGGTGTAACTCGACAATCCCCCATCTGATTTTGCCCAAGCGCCCAAACAGACTCGGGCTTGAGAACACGCTCTCCCGCAAGTTGCCCGTTATTCAAAATCATACGAACGAATCGCAGATAATCACCCGCAGTGCTATAAAGACCGCCACCACCCATCTCAAACTCTGGCTCTTGGGGTAATTCAAATGGAAATGGCGCAAGACTGCCATCTGGCCCACGCAGGTGCACACCTGACATACGTTCGCGCATGGATGCACTGATCTTGAACGATGTGCTGCGCATGGCTAGTGGATCAAAAAGATTTTCTTGCATAAAAAGGCCAAGCGACTTCCCGCTGACCGCTTCCACCATCTTCCCAGCCCAATCGATGTTGATACCGTACTCCCATCGCTCGCCAGGGTCAAACAGCAAGGGAAGGCTCAGTGCCTTATTTCGGCACTCGGTGACGCTTGGAATTTCGAGTGCGGCTTGCACTTTTTGGATGTCCTGATTCCAGATTTCATAGCTGAAACCCGCACTATGCGTGAGCAAATGCCTTAGCGTGATGGCCCTCTTAGGCGCTCGGTAGGTAGGCATGCCTTGGTCGTCAAAACCAGTGAGGACTTGTACGTCGGCAAGTTGTGGCACAACAGCACTCGCCGGCGCATCCAATTCAATGAGACCTCGCTCGACGCATTGAACCGCGCAAACCGAAGTAACCGCCTTCGTCATCGAGGCAATCCAGCAAACTGTATCAAGCGTCATGGCCACACCACTACCAAGCAATCGCTCGCCAAAAGCACCTTCGTAAAGTGTTGCCTCGCGAGAGCAAGCCATCGCAACAATACCTGGCAACTTTTTATCACCGATGGCAGAAGTGAGTATCCGATCAATCGCAGCAGTATCGACTTTCATACATAACCCCTTAAGAAGCATCAGACCAAGATGGTTAACCGCAGGCAAAAGGCCGTTGAGAGGCGTTCACAAGGCCGTTGAGAAACATTCAACATGCCGTTGACGGGAATTCAAAAGACCGTCGAAAGGCGTTCGACTGAGACAGCTTAAAGATAACGGCTAAGCTCTTCAACATCATCATCGAGCATTTCACGAACCTCAATTTGTCTCAAGACCCCAGCACGGTCAAAGACAAAAAGTTGAGGCAGACCTTTTCGCTGCCTGAATACAGCCTGCCAGGGAGCTGTAGCAAAGCCAACCTCAAATTCATAGGCGTGTTTTGCTACATACTGACGAGCCAGCTCCGGCGTTTTATCAATACTGATCGTGACCATGGCTAAACCCCTGTCCCGTTGGCTTCGGTAAAGGCGATCGAGAAGAGGGTTTTGACGTGCGCAAAACGGGCACCAAGAAGCCCAAAAGACGAGAATCAGCACCTTTAACCGATAGCTTGTCCAGTCGATCTGCGTACCGTCAAGGCGAGTAAGCGGCAAAAATCTTGCCCGCTCACCTAGCTTCCATTCGGGAATCGGAAGCTGCGCTGTACCTTGTTGCGGCAGCGCACATCGAGGCCATGATAGAGCCATCCCGGCTTGCGTAAGGGACTTAAGAACTCTTCGCCGCTTCATCTTCGAGCCGCCTTAATCAAAGCTAAAGTCAATAACGCTATAAATCATTTGGCCAACATGCGCTCGCGGAGGTATGCCACCAAGAAAGCGATCATCATCGTGAGCAATCAGTAAGCGGCAGTCAGATCCAATCACTGCCATGCCTTCGGGCTTATGAGAAAAGTGAATGGCTGTGCCCTGTTGATCTCGCACAAGCACGGGCCTTGCTCCCGCCAAGAACTGCCCTCGATGCTGAGTCAATAAGAACCCTTCCATACCATTTTTGGACTCTGCACTTAGCAAAAAGAAGAGTTGATCTTTGTCCGCGCAGTATTCAATCGACGACAGGCCCCAGTCTTTGCTTGGGTCTGCTTTGGTTTCGCCATGAATCAGGTCGCGCGCTGACCAATCTGCAAGCACACTCACCTCGTCAAGCAAGTCAATGCTCCTATCATGATTAATGCTATATCGCATTTCAAGGACTAAAAAGCGAAACTTCGGCTCACGAAAGCTCAATCCGGTCTCGCGAATGCCAAACATCAAGCGGCGTCCCGGCAAGGCGGCAAGCCCCTCAATTTTGAAATAGGGCGTTTTAACGACCGATTCAAATACTGAACGAAGCTTGATCGAACTCACGACTGACTCCCGCTCGGTCGGCTGGATCACTTGTGCTTGATCCACACGCCCACGCGGCCAATAAAAAAAGGCATTGAATCGGTCCCAACCTGTACGAGCAGGATCGAAACGGTCAAACGCGGTGATGGCAAAGTCGATGGGGTCATCGACCGCCTGCGCGGCCGCTTCAAACTTTGCGCCGTGATCGAGGGGTGAAAAAGTACCAGCCACAAGGGGCGAGAGGCGACCAGCTGAATCAATGCTTGCACGCAAGACGACGGGTAAGGCAGGCAGTGGCTTGTCATTCAAAAACAATAACTGACCGTCGTGGTGGATGATGGCTGAGACTTCGCAGCTTAGCGCCGGATCATCGCGTCGATTTGCTGGCAAAAAGTCAAAGCAATTGGCAATCTGCTGCGACTGCTTTGTGGCGGCCCTAGGGCCTGCAGCCAGCACACCGTCATGCTGGATCCCTAGTAGCACTAAACATAACATCGACCGCGCTAGGAACTGCTTACATGTGTGCAGCCACACATCTTGGTTTATAGACTCGGCATGAGCACAATCACGCTCGACAGTTAAGCCTTTCAAGGGAGAAAACATCATGTCAGGTGGCGCCCACGTCGATCCGTCAAATAAAAAAATCGCTTTGTTAATCTCTATTCTCGCCCTCATCCTCGCAATTTCTGAGACGCTCGGCAATGGGGCACAGACAAAAGCGCTAGCGGCAAACATCGAAGCGTCGAATCTTTGGAATTTTTTCCAGGCAAAGACGGTTCGGATGACCGTGCTACGTGCCACAGCAGAAGCAATGGAAACCGAGTCTGCCGGAAAGCCGAGCCCGCAAGCGGCGGCGCAAATCGAGAAGTGGCGAAAAACAGCAGAACGTTATGACAACGAACCCGACACTAACGAAGGCAGAAAGCAATTGATGGCGCGCGCTAAATCACTTGAATCGTCGAGAGATCTTGCGATGTCAGCCTATCACCAATACGAAATTGCTTCGGCAGCGGTTCAAATCGCGATTGTGCTTGCATCGTCTGCTGTGATTACCGGGCTAAGCGCTCTAAGTTTTGCGGCGTTCGGATTAGGCGTAGTCGGGGTTGTCTTCACCTTGATTGGGCTTTTCGCTCCAACAGCGGTCCATCTTTTTTAGCCACGATAGATTGTACGCTTCCCGCACCCTTCGCTTTTTCCTTAATTATTGTCAAACGATTATCGAAATGAACTGATCGATTTAGTCGTTATGCTTTGTGCTCCAAAACGCATTTGGACCTTCCATGATCGACCTATTATTTAGCCCCGAAGCCTGGATCGCCTTTGCCACGCTCACCGCACTCGAACTCGTCCTTGGCATCGATAATATTATTTTTATTTCGATCTTGGTTGACCGACTGCCGGCACAGCAACGAGAGATAGCCAGAAAGCTTGGATTAGCGGTGGCCATGTTCATGCGGATTGGTTTGCTATTAGTTTTAGCATGGATAATCGGTCTTGTAGCACCCTTGTTCACAATGCTTGGCCAGGCGAT
>VGHV01000082.1 GCA_016868095.1 Betaproteobacteria bacterium | reverse complement strand
ACGGACCACGACCGCCGCCGTGGACAACGCTGCACCGTTTTAACCCACCCCGTATCACTTATCCATCGGGGTATATCTGTTCAAATAAACCGAGCCACTTCTGTTCTCCGGTAATTTTCAAATGAAGACCTCCCGGTATCAGCTAGGATTAGTCGCCTTACTCACAGCGAAAACAATCGACAACCCACTGACTGAGGACTATTTATGCGATTGCTGATCGCCAACCGCTCAGAGATTGCCGTCAGAATTGCGCAAACCGCGCAGCGGATGGGTATGGAGACGCTAGGCGTATGTGCAAGCGACGAAGGTGTTGCGCACCATGGCCCTTATATGGATCGGGTCGTGCAATTACCAGGCTCTGGTCCCACCGCGTATTTAGACATCAAGGCGTTGATACAAATCGCACAACAAGAAGGGGCGGCGCTAATTCATCCAGGTTATGGATTTCTGAGCGAGCATCCCGATGCTGCGAGACTTGCTATTGATGCGGGACTCAAGTGGGTTGGACCCGATCCAAAGGTTATTGCATTAATGGGTCAGAAACCAGCTGCAATCGCCCTAGCCAAAGAACTTGGAATTCCCACAGTTCCGGGCCAATTCGATACGAGCGATCGCACATCGCTTGAAGCCTTATTAAGAAAGGCCAAAGAAGACTACGGGCCAAATGCAAGCGTACTCTTAAAAGCTGAGTCCGGTGGTGGTGGTCGAGGGATAAGAGCCGTTGATCAATTAACGAAGATGAGCAGCGTCATTGAGCAGGCCTCTCGGGAGGCTAAGGCAAATTTCGGGCAGTCTTCGCTCTATGCAGAAGTTGAGATTCCTGACGTTAGGCATATTGAAGTGCAATTCATCGGTGATGGCACACGCGTGTGGATACTTGGTGACCGAGATTGCTCGATTCAAAGGCGTCGTCAAAAGTTTGTCGAGATTGGTCCTGCTCCGTCGATCGGAATAGAAACAAGAAAGGCGCTTCATCAAGCAGCTGCAAAACTAGCTCTTCGGACCAATTATCGTGGTCTCGGTACTGCGGAATTTGTATTAAGGGACGATTCTTGGTGGTTTATTGAAGTCAATGCAAGACTACAAGTTGAGCACACGGTTACCGAGGCCACAACAGGCCTCGACCTGGTCGCCTTGCAGCTTATCCTTGCGAAAACGCATCCCATGGCGAGTAGCCAAGAGATTCGGAGCATACTTCGAGCATTTCCGAGCTCAGACCACTTGGATGCTGAACTGGATCCGGGATTGGCTCCCTTTCACAGCATCGCCATCCAATGCAGAGTGATGGCCGAATCCTATGAACGTGAAGCTAAAACGAATAGCGTGCAATGGATCATAAGGCCAAGTCGCGGGTCGATTTCCGAATGGAAACCTCCAAGGGGTGCAGGTATTCGCGTAGATACTGCAATCGAAGCAGGCTTTATCGTCACTTCAAACTATGACACTTTGCTTGCAAAGCTTGTCGTATCCCTACCAACGCTTGCCATTGAAGAAGATTGGGGAAAACTTCTCCTTAAACTTCGAAAAGCAATTACTGACTTTCAAATAAAAGGCATAAGCACCAATATTGATTGGCTCGGGCATGTTGTCGATCATCTAAGGGGAAATCAGAACAACTCGTCGCCTTGGCTAGACCTTAAAACGCACTGGTTTGACCGGTGGATTGAAAGCCTCCTCGGCAAACACACAGCACTTCCTTCAAACATCGAAGCTGGGCATTCAGTCAATCGGCATCACCGTTTGCCAACTAGCAAACCTGATGTGAAGCAGATTAACCATAGCCGTGAGGGACTTGACGATATACCTTCCGATCGAACGCGGGCTGTTGATGAATCATCGGCTGAGTCAATCAAAATTCTTTCGCCAATTGACGGTGTCATTCTAGAACTTATCAAGGTTAGGACTTCCGTCGCCAAGGGCGCCGAACTTGGCACTATCGAATCGATGAAGATGCATCATGCCATTGAAGCCGATCGGTCCGTGCGTGTTGGGCGATGGACTGTTCAGATTGGTCAACAGGTTATCGCGGGCCAAGTAATTGGTGAAGCAATTGTGCTTGGAGAAGATCTCACCGCATTGCAACGCGTAGAGCATTTGCATCACCTGGTCGCTAGCGGTCACACGGTCGGATCTGGGCAGGAGCACCCGCGAGTCGTCGAATGGCGGCTGCGTGAACAATTAACACGCGATGAATTCCGTCACTCCGCAGTTTCTAAACGCCACGCCACCGGCATGAGGACGGTAAGAGAAAATCTTGCAGATCTCCTTGATGACGGAAGTTTTATAGAACTTGGATCGCTTGTTGTGGCTGCTCAACGCCGACGGCGAAGTCTTGATGACTTAATCAATCATACGCCTGCAGATGGTGTCATTACAGGATTTGGAAGGGTTGGCCATGCTCGTTTTCCTGGCGCCTCCAAAGTCGCAGTTATTGCATACGACTATACCGTTTTAGCGGGAACGCAAGGGAAACTCAATCACGATAAGCAGGATCGTCTTCTAGATCTTTGTTATAAAACAAGAACGCCTCTGTTGTTGCTGGCTGAAGGTGGCGGTGGCCGACCTGGCGATGTTGATGTTGTAACAGCTGGATCGCTGCATATCAAAACTTTCTCAAAATTTGCGTTATTGAGTGGCTTGGTACCAGTGATTGGCGTTGTCGCTGGACGATGCTTTGCCGGTAATGCCGTACTTCTTGGTTGCTGCGATGTCATTATCGCTACAAAAAACAGCAATATTGGCATGGCGGGACCAGCGATGATTGAAGGTGGTGGGTTGGGTCGATTCGCGGCCGAGGACATCGGACCAAGTCCGGTTCAAGAGGCCAATGGGGTCATCGATATCATTGCTGAGAATGAGAATCAGGCAATCGCTCTCGCAAAGCGCTACCTCAGCTACTTTCAGGGTGATGAGTCAGCGTGGCAGTATGCCAATGAGTCAAAGCTCTCGACAAGCCTTCCACTCGATCGGCTGCGGGTCTACGATATGCGGCTGCTGATTGAGCGCCTAATCGATGACGATAGCGGACTCGAATTAAGGTCGAAGTTTGCGCCAAACATCATCACCATGTTGGCAAGAATCGAGGGCAAAGCTATCGGGCTTATTGCCAATAATCCAAGCACACTTGGTGGCGCGATCGACGCGAATGCAGCTGATAAGGCATCCAGATTTGTTCAACTTTGTAATGCGCATGGCTTACCCATCATTTCACTTATCGATACACCAGGGAATATGGTGGGACCGCAAGCGGAAGCTCAAGCCTTGGTTCGTCACTGCTGCAGGCTTTTCGTGGCTGGCGCTAAAGTCACTGTTCCATGGGTTTCGGTTGTTGTTCGAAAGGCCTATGGTTTGGGCGCGATGGCCATGGCCGCTGGAAGTTTCCACGACAGCTTACTGTCAGTCGCATGGCCGCAAGCGGAATTTGGAGGCATGGGGCTTGAAGGTGCTGTGCGGCTTGGGTTTAAGCGCGAGCTAGAGAGTTTAAGCAGTGACCAGGAGCGCGAACAACTCTTTACTACAAAGTTTGATGAGATGATGGAACAGGGCAAAGCGATCTCTGCTGCAATGCTTTTTGAGATCGATGCCGTAATCGACCCCGATGCAACTCGAGCATGGATCTTAAGTGCGCTCGAGGTGGCCGGTGCGCGTGATGTGGCCGGTGCTCTTGAGCCGTCCGGATCCCTCGAAACGGCGGGTTTCCTCAAGATGGCTGGTTCGCACACCAAGGGCCACGCAAATCGCTCGATGGCGAGCAATCGGCTAAGCCCTCGGTTCATTGATACTTGGTAAGCGGGGAGGCTGAGCTAAGTTGGTCTGCATTGCTCAATCGGTTCAACCCTGTGAAACAGAAGGTAACCCTGTAGTGGGAAATTAGACTGTTGTAAGAGGAAAATCGACAGTTGATCGAGGAAAGTTGGCAGTTGATAAAGGAATGTAGACTGTTGATCGAAGAAAGTAGACAGTTGATAGAGGAATGTAGACTGTCGATTGGCAAAAATTGGCCTTGTACGGAAAAGTAAGCGATAGCTTAGGCCTCGGATAGTTCGAGCATGCTAGAGTTGATGCGTGCGACTAGTTCTTGCCTCGCCCAGCGACTGCGGTTTTGCCCGATCAAGCGAATCATAGTTAATTTTATGATGTTATGACAATTTTAGATCAAGATCCACTCCACCAAGCCATCAACAGCCGCATAAGTCAGCCTCAACAAAAGCCGGCAGCGCTGGCGGGCATGAAAGTACTTGATCTTTCCAGGGTACTGGCGGGACCGCTTTGTGCGCAAATCCTGGGTGACCTCGGCGCTGATGTCTTGAAGGTCGAATCCCCCGTTGGCGATGAAACACGAAAGCTTGGTAAGCCGGGTAAGGAAGGGAGCGCACCCTATTTTATGGGGCTAAACCGAAATAAGCAGAATATCGTTCTGGATTTAGAGAATTCGGCTGATCGCGACTACCTGCATCAATTGATCGCGGACTCCGATGTGGTTATCGAGAACTTTTTGCAAGGCACCATGGCGCGTTGGGGCTTTGACTACGAAACTGTTCTCGCGCCTCGCCAACCGCAACTGATTTACGCCAACATATCGGGATTTGGTTGGTCGGGGCCGCTTGCTGGATTGCCGGGCTATGATGCAGTGGCTCAAGCACTGTCAGGGCTTATGTCGATTAATGGCCATGATGAAACAGGCCCCACGCGGGTCGGCGTTCCAATTTGTGACATCACCACAGGGCTTTATGCGTCGATTGGTATTTTGGCAGCCTGGTCATACCGACAAGCCACAGGTCTGGGTCAGCGAATCGACGCGAATCTTTATGCGAGTGGCTTGAGCCTGATGCACCCACACGCAGCCAATTGGTGGATGCAATCGATTAACCCTGGCCTATCCGGGAACGCGCACCCCAACATTGCACCCTATGAAACCTTCGAAATCGCTGGCGAACGGATGTTTCTTGGCGTGGTTAACGACGGACAGTTTGCCCGACTTTGTCGCTTTCTTGGACTTGAGGACTGCATTAAGGACCCTCGATTTGAAAGTCCGGCGCAGCGGGTCGCCAATCGGCCAGTGCTCCATGAGATGCTGAAATGCGCAATGGCTGCGAGGTGGCATCCGCTCTTTTGGCGTGAACTTATGCTTGCAGGCGTACCAGCCGGCATGGTCCACTCGATTCCACAAGCATTTACCGCAGAGCATACGAAAGCACTCGGCCTCGTGCCTCAAGAGGGATTCTACGGAACACCCTTTCCTGTTGTACTTTCAAGAACGCCTGGGAGTGAACGCCTTCCGGCGCCCTCACTTAAGCAGTCTCAGGGCGAATCGACGTGACCTCAGGGCGACTAGACATGACATTTGTCAAGGAAATCGAATGGTATCGATCCAAGATTTAGTAGCACCAATCCATGATGGTTGCAAACTGGCCATTGGGAAAGAAGAAACAGGAGCATCAATTGCAGCAACGCTCGCATTAATTGCTAAGGGCGTTAGAGGCCTGCATTTGATTTGCCTACCGATCTCTGGGCTTCAAGCGGATCTTTTGATCGGCGCAGGATGTGTTGACACACTTGAGACTTCTGCGGTCAGTCTCGGTGAAGCGGGCCCTGCACCTCGCTTCAACGCCGCTGTCAAACAAGGTGCAATTCGGCTGATCGACGGAACCTGTCCAGCAATATACGCAGGATTTCAGGCAAGCCAAAAAGGCATACCCTTCATGCCTTTGCGAGGCATTCTTCATAGCGATTTAATGCAGCACCGTGATAGCTGGAAGTTAATCGAGAATCCATTTCATCAAGGTGATCGGATCGTCGCCGTTGAAGCTATCTGTCCCGATGTTGCGTTGTTTCATGCACAGGCCTCAGATCGGCACGGCAATGTTTTCGTCGGTCGTGACCGCGACGGAGTCCTCTTAGCGCATGCGTCGAAGACGGCATTAGTAACGGTTGAAGAAACGATCGATGAAGATTTCATTCAAGATCCGATTCGGGCGGGAGCGAGCCTGCCTGCGCTTTATGTGGCTGCGACTTGTGTTGCACCTGGGAGCGCAAGGCCACTTTCTTTCACAGGAAAACATGGCTCGGATACCGCATGGCTTTTGCGCTATGCCAAGGCGGCGAAGTCGCAAGCGGGCTTTGGCGAGATGCTCGATGAGTTGATGGTCTTACACGGCTTCAGTCAGCCCGCCAAAGCTGATGCGGCACAAGGTCATCGATGACTTCGTATCTCAGCAACGAGCTGCCCGCTTCGGGGATCCTAGCTGTCGAGCGATTGATTCATGTTATTGCCGAGTTGCTACAAGGTGTGCGCCATGTTGCTGTTGGTGCATCCTCGCCGATTCCCGGCAGTGGTGCATTACTTGCAAGGGCCTTGAGTGAGCGTGATGCTCCTAAGCAACAAACCCGTGTTTCAATATTGGGTTCTAAGAAACATAATGCATTTACCAATGGGGGCGTTGAACTCTTTGACATGGCAGCGACCGGTCGAATCGACGCATTTTTCCTCGGTGGTGGTCAAATCGATGGCGAAGCGAATATCAATCTTGTTGGATCTGGCGCCTACCCGCAAAGTGAGGTTCGTTGGCCTGGATCGTTCGGATCTGCCTATCTTTACCACCTCGTCCCTCGGGTTATTTTATTTCGCGAAGAGCATAGTCGCCGGGTTCTTGTTCCAAAGGTCGATTTTATTTCAGCAAGCAGTTACCGCGGTGATGGAGATTATCGGCCTGGCGGACCAGTAGCTTTATTAACAGGCCTATGCCTGTTTCACTTTGATCCCGTGCGTCGCCGTTTCAAATTAAAGAGCATTCACCCTGGACACCAACTTGATGAGATTAGAGACCAGACTGGTTTCGATTTTGACCTGGCCGCTGATCTAGGATTTACACCGGATCCAAGCGACGATCACTTGGCTTTGATAAGAGGTCGCGTGAAACGAGAAATTGGCGAAACTTACCCTCATTTCGCCTCACAGCTTATAGGTAACTAAGCATGCCGAGTCGTCCAAACATCGCCTTGATCGGTACTGGTGGCACCATTGCCGGGAGCGCTGCGTCGCCCACGAGCGCCACGCGCTATACACCTGGCAGCCTTGGGGTCGATGCAATCCTTGCTGCAATCCCGGAACTCTCAGAACGTTATACCTTTAAGACAATTCAGGCTTTTCAGCTTGGGAGCTACGACGTGACTCCTAACCACTGGTTTGAGTTGTTGCAACTTGTGGAGTCAAGCTTGTCGGACCCCACGGTTCATGCGGCGGTTATTACCCATGGTACTGACAGCTTAGAAGAGACAGCCTGTTTTTTACATCTCACTGTGCAATCTACCAAGCCTGTCATCGTTATTGGAGCCATGCGCCCTGCTACCGCTTATTCTGCTGATGGGCCCGCAAACATCATAGACGCTTGCACCGTAGCCGCTGATAAAGCAGCCATGGGCCGCGGCACCATGGTCGTCATGAACGGAAGAGTTCACAGTGCCTTATTGGTTACCAAGCGTCATGTTAGTAGCGTTGAGGCATTCGATAGCGGCTTTGAAGGTGCGCTGGGCGAAGTTGCAGACAGTGCTTTAAGATGGTTTCGACCAGCGCATCGCGTCACACCCTTAAAGCTTTTGCCTGATGCGCTATTGCCCCGAGTTGATTTAATGAGTGCCTATGCGGGTGCAGACGATGTAGCGATTAATGCTTTCGTGGCAGCAGGTGCCAAGGCTATTGTGCATGCTGGACTTGGTAACGGTAATGCGCCTCCTGGTGTTCGGGATAGCCTCAAGCGGCTCCGCGAGCATGGAGTCTGGCTTGGCCGCTGCAGCCGCTGGATTCCGGGTTCAATCACAAGAAATAGCGGTATGTTCCAAGACGATGAACTGTCGATCATTACGGCAAAAGGGCTTCAGGCACACAAGTTGAGGATTGCCATGATGGTTGCAATTGCAAATGGGCTCAGCCCAACCGAATGCCAGAACTGGCTTGATAGCTTTTGGGAGCAATAAGGTGAAGCAAAAGATGTTTGCTGGGTCCCTTCTAGGCCTGCTCATTTCGTGTTTTGTGTCAGGGCCTTTGCTAGCTCAAGGTTTCCGAGAGGCACCAAGAGCTCCGGCGGCAGGTTCTATTGCGCCGATTCAAGCTCCAAACAGTGGGCCAAGAGTGTTAGAGGCTCAATCTGCAGGAGCCTCGGCGAATCAGGCCTCCAGTGCTCAGGGAGCTTCCGGCTCAGTAAAGGCGCCTTCATCGGACATGTCAGTCGAAGACATGATTAAGGCATTATCCGGCGGCTCGAATCAGCCTGGGTCCCCAAGTACAACCCCCAATACGCAGGCTTTGAATAAGACAAGCCCTGGCGCACCAAATACCCCAGCGGCTGCCACGGGTTCGATACAAGACCCGGCAAAACAATTGCAAAGCCCTCCAGGCCTGAATAATGCCGGGGCCATGGTCGACCTGACTATTCAGTTTGCCTTTGACTCAGCAACCATCTTGGAAGAGAGCAAAGGGCTTCTCGAACGCTTAGCCAAGGCATTGAATGCGCCTCAATTGCAAAGCCTTCGTTTTGTTGTTGAGGGCCATACCGACGGCGTTGGAAATAAAGCCTACAACGATCAACTTTCTGCGAGACGTGCACAATCGGTTGTCGATTTTTTGGTCACCCAAGGCGTTAGCGTGAATCGTCTTCGCAGCACTGGCAAAGGCTTCGCTGAACTACTCTACCCTCAAGACCCCAAAGCGGCAGCCAACCGTAGGGTACGAATCAAGGTGGGCGTTTAAATCCTCATCTTAACGATTGCTTTGGTTCGCCGATCCTGCTCAGCGCCAAATGCCTAATGATTACGCCGCGCGCAGGTCCGTTCGCTCGTGGCCACCCCAACTCAGCGCCGCATGGCTATCGGCTGACTCATGCTTAGCCTTGGACTGTGAAATGG
>VGHV01000081.1 GCA_016868095.1 Betaproteobacteria bacterium | reverse complement strand
TCATTCTTGAGATTTTCGCGAGGCGCGCCCAGAGTCAAGAAGGACAAGCCCAGGTAGAGCTCGCAAGGCTTCAGCACCAGTCCACACGGCTCGTGCGTATGTGGTCGCACCTTGAGCGGCAACGAGGAGGCATCGGCGTGCGCGGAGGGCCTGGTGAGCGCCAGATTGAACTTGACCGTCGAATGATCGAGGTCAAAATCCGGCGTTTACGCGAGCGCCTTGCCTTGATGGCCAAACAAAGGCAAACAAGGCGAAAGGCAAGAAGCCGACAAGGCGCTTTTAAGATCTCGCTGGTCGGCTATACCAATGCCGGAAAGTCGACGCTTTTCAATGCTTTAGCTGGTTCCAATGCGCCAGCCTATGCCGCTGATAAGCTCTTTGCGACGCTCGATACATTGACAAGACGCATTCATCTCGGTGAAGGTCTTGATGGTGTGTTGTCCGATACCGTTGGGTTCGTACGCGATTTGCCACACAGCCTGGTCGATGCCTTTCATGCAACGCTTGAGGAAACCGCCCAGGCTGACCTTTTGTTGCATGTGATCGATGGCTCAAGTGCCGAGCGTGATCGCCAAAGCGAAGAGGTAAGCAAGGTTTTGAGCGAGATCGGCGCTGGTGATTTGGCATGTATTGACATCGTCAACAAGTGCGATTTGCTTGACCTGAGTCCCGGTGTGCAAAAGGATCCCTATGGTAGGATCCAAAGGATATATATCAGCGCGCAGGAGCGATCGGGTATCGAGCTGGTGAGAGAGGCGATCATGCACCGCCTTCGAATGCATGGACTTGAAACGTCTTCCGAAGACCAATCCTTATCGCATTGGTCTTTTAATGCTTTATCTACCAATTAGGTTTAATCCAGATGAGGGCTTTCTTGCGACGCGTTTTTTCGCTAAACGACCCCGGATGGGGACGAAACAGCTCCCAAGGATCGGGGCAAGGCTCCAACCAACCCCAAAACGACAGGGACGATGGGGGACGGGATGAACGGCGGTCACGCCGTCCAGACTCGCCTCCCGATCTTGATGAGTTGTGGCGTGACTTTAACCGCAAGCTTAATCAGGTGTTCAGGGGCGGACGCGGCCAAGGGCCGCGCGGACCTTCTTCCTCCGGACCGAGCATGCCTACGCCATCGTTTGGAAAGGGAGGCCTTGGCGCGCTTGCTGCGGTATTGCTTGCGCTTTGGTTGGGGAGTGGTATTTACATCCTCCCTGAAGGTCATGTTGCCGCCATTTTGCAATTTGGGGAGTTTCGGCAACTCAATGAGAGCCCAGGACTTTCTTGGCGGATGCCTTATCCAGTACAGCAAGCCGAACTCGTTAACACCCAACAACTGAGGCAAGCCGAGGTTGGTTATCGAGGAAACGTCAAAAACAAGGTACTTAAAGAAGCTTTGATGCTTTCCCAAGATCAAAGCATCGTTGACTTGCAAATTGCAGTTCAATATCGGATCAGCGATGCACGTTCTTATTTGTTTAACAACCAGTTAAGCGGTGGGCCCGATAACTTGATTCGACAAGCCGCTGAAACAGCCACACGAGAAGTGGTTGGGACTAAGACGATTGACCAGGTGCTTTATGAGGAGAAAGAAGCAGTCGCCAAGGCAGCACGCCAGCAAACACAAAATATTCTTAATCGTTATAAAGTTGGTATAACTATTGTCGATCTGAATGTTCAGCAAGCTCAACCGCCCGAGCAGGTTCAAGCTGCCTTTGAAGATGCTAACAAAGCTGCTCAAGACCGTGAACGCTTGATCAACGAAGGCATGGCCTACGCAAACGATGTCATCCCCAAGGCGCGAGGTGCGGCTGCACGCCTGATGCAGGAAGCTGAAGGCTACCGCCAATCGACCATCGCGACCGCAGAAGGTGATGCGAGCCGATTCAAGCAAGTCTTAGTCGAGTACTCAAAGGCGCCACAAGTTACCCGTGACCGTATGTACCTTGAGGTGATGCAGCAGGTCTTTGCCAATAACGCCAAGGTCTTTGTGGACAGTAAAGCAGGCGGTAATTTGCTTTACCTACCTCTCGATAAGCTGATCCAACAATCAGGCACTGATTCGTCCGCGGGCGCGGCCAATAAGACCACCAATGGCGAGTTGTCGTCACAAAGCCCTGCGCCGGCAGTGCCTCGTGTTGGAAGCGAAGAAAGTAGAGGTCGAGGGTCAGCACGTATGAGAGAGCGGGAGTCTGGGCGATGAATCGATTAATGGTTTTGGCGGTAAGCCTTCCGCTGATTGGCTTGCTCGCGCTTTCTTCGCTCTTTGTCGTAGACCAAAGGCAATTCGCAGTGGTTTATGCCCTTGGCGAAATCAAACGCGTGATCGAAACACCTGGGCTCCACTTTAAGCTTCCCCCCCCATTTCAAAACGTCACTTATTTTGACAAGCGCATCCTTACCATTGACACGCCTGATACCGACCGTTTCATCACATCAGAAAAGCTCAACTTGCAGGTTGATTCTTATGTGAAATGGCGCATCGTGGATGTGAAAGTCTTCATTCGATCGGTAAGTGGTAGTCAGGCAGTCGCTGCAGATCGCTTGCTAAGAAGCTTGCGAGATGGCATGAATATCGAGATCTCCAAGATCACGGTTTCAGAACTTATTTCGGGCGAACGCGAGAAGATTGTCGAGGAACTCCGCAACAAGCTCAATGAGTCAGCCAAAGAAATCGGCGCAGAGATCGTCGACGTTCGCCTAAAGCGGGTGGACTTCGCGCCTGAAGTCGCTGACCGAGTATTCGAGCGTATGCAATCCGAGCGAAAGCGGGTTGCTAACGAGCGACGTGCGACCGGTGGTGCTGAATCGGAAAAGATTCGCGCGGATGCTGAGCGTCAACGCGACGTCATCCTTGCCGAAGCCTACCGAGACGCGCAGCGAATCAAAGGGCAGGGCGATGCGAGAGCTGCGTCGCTTTACGGCGAAGCTTTCGGGCAAAACCCTGATTTCGCAGCGTTTTATCGAAGTTTGCAAGCCTACCGGGAAAGCTTCTTGGCGAAGCGAGACGTGATGGTCCTCGATCCAAGTTCGGAGTTTTTCAAATACTTCAAAGCACCAGGTGGGACCACGCGCGCTGCACCTGCTGCGCGTTGAGGGCATGCCTGAACTTTGGCTTAAAGCGCTTGGTCTGGCGCTTATTTTTGAAGCCTTTATGCCCTTTGTTGCTCCGGATCGCTGGCGTGAGACGATGAGAAAGCTCGGAGATATTGAGCCAAATCGCATCCGACAGTTCGCACTTGTCGCGCTAGCTGTTGGTACGGGGCTTTTGTGGCTGTGAATCTTCGCTAAACTTTCGGTTTTTCTACACTAGGCCCCCATGCCCCGTTGGCTGCTCCCTGAAGGTATTTCTGACGTACTGCCCACTGAGGCACGCCGGATCGAAGACTTGCGTCGTCGCTTGCTCGATCTTTTTAGAGTTTATGGCTACGAGTTAGTCTCTCCGCCCTTAGTCGAGTACTTGGATGCTTTGCTGGTTGGATCTGGCAAGGATTTAGCGCAACAAATGTTTCAAACGGTCGATTTACTGTCAGGCCGTACCCTAGCCGTTCGTGCCGATATGACGCCCCAAGTGGCGCGGATCGATGCACATCGGCTCAACCGGCAACAAGTGGTTCGCCTTTGCTATACAGGCTCTGTGCTTCATACCAGGCAACAGTCGCTTGCGGGTTCGAGGGAGCCTTTACAAGCGGGATGCGAAATCTACGGACATCAAGGACTCGAGGCAGATCTCGAGGTCATGGAACTCATGGTCGAGGCCATTATGCTGGCCGGTTCTCACCGTTTACAGTTGGATTTATCACCGGCAGGTATTGTCAAGACTATATGTGAAATCAAAGGGTTAAACAACGATCTTCATGATTTAGTTCATGATTTTGTGCTTTCTAAGAACCTACCTCAATTACGCGCTCAACTCGGCGAAATCGATGAAGGTTTAGCTGAAATCCTTTCGAAAATCAGCATGTTATACGGCGATATTTCGCCTCAAGATGATTCGCTGCTTCGTCGGGCCGCCGAATTATTGCCTGAGCACCGATTAGTCCACGAGGTCTTAGACGGTCTTCGGAAAATCGCTCAAGCGAATTTGTGGCATGAATACCCGCAGTTGAGGCTATCAGTGGACTTCGGTGATATGAGAGGCTGGCAATACCACACCGGCATCAGTTTTAGCGCTTATCTCGATCAGCATCCTGTAGCAGTGGCTAGAGGCGGGCGATATGACAATGTCGGTGCAAGTTTTGGTCGATCGCGGGCAGCTACTGGATTTTCGCTCGAATTGAGAGAGCTTGCAGCACTCGCGCCCGAGCCCTTACCCGCATTCGCAGTTCGCGCACCGTGGCGTGATGACCCCGCACTACGTGCTGCAGTTAGGGCACTTCGAGCTAAGGGCGAAATCGTCGTTCAGGTCATGCCTGGCCATGAAGACGAACAAGAGGAGTTTCAATGTGATCGTGCTCTCGTTCTTTTAAACGGGGATTGGCAGCTTCAAGCCCTATAGTTGCACGCTGAGGTGGCCGATATAGGTTTTAATCGATATAAGTTTTAATTATTTTTCAACCTGCATGTAAGACATGCTTGAAAGGATATTTGATGGGCCGCAATATTGTGATTGTCGGTACCCAATGGGGCGACGAGGGCAAGGGCAAGATCGTTGACTGGATCACCGATCAAGCGCAAGGTGTCGTTCGCTTTCAAGGTGGGCACAACGCCGGTCACACGCTTGTTATCGGCGGTAAGAAGCAGGTTTTGAGGCTCATACCCTCTGGTATCTTGCGGCCTGCTGTGATTTGCTATATCGGCAATGGCGTTGTCTTGTCGCCCACTGCGCTGCTTCAAGAGATTGGTGAACTTGAGGCTGCAGGGGTTGCTGTTCGTGACCGTTTGCGGATTGCCCAGGCTTGCGCACTGATTCTTCCTTATCACGTCGCACTCGATCAGGCCCGTGAGGCAAAAAAAGGCCAGGCCAAGATTGGCACCACGGGACGAGGTATCGGCCCAGCTTATGAAGATAAAGTGGCACGCCGAGCCTTGCGGGTTGCTGATTTAAACGACCCCGATTTTTTCCGCGCTCGACTTGAGGAAGTGCTTGACTTCCACAATTTTACACTCACTCATTATCTCAACGCTAAGCCGCTTGAACTCGAGCCCATTCTTGAGGAGGCCTTGCGGCTTGGCGAAGTGATTGCACCCATGGTCGCTGATGTTCCGGCACTTTTATATGACGCCATGCGTCGGGGTGACCGGCTTCTTTTTGAAGGTGCCCAAGGCTCGATGCTCGATGTCGATCACGGCACCTATCCCTTTGTTACCTCAAGCAATTGTGTTGCCGGTGCTGCAGCGCCCGGTTCTGGCGTTGGTCCCAAGTCGATTCACTATGTGCTTGGCATTGTGAAGGCTTATACAACCCGTGTTGGATCAGGTCCCTTTCCTTCTGAACTCCACGATGCCATCGGTAAGCATCTTGGCGATGTTGGACAGGAATTCGGCTCGGTTACCGGGCGGCCGAGGCGTTGTGGATGGCTTGATGTTGCAGCACTAAAGCGATCGATTGAAATCAACGGGGTTGATGGCCTTTGTCTGACTAAGCTCGACGTACTTGACGGACTTTCTGAAGTCAAGATTTGTACTCACTATGAAGTTGACGGTAAGGCCATTGACAGGCTGCCTTTTGGAGCCCAAGCACTTTCGCGTTGCGTACCGGTGTACGAATCTTTGGCTGGCTGGCAGCAAAGTACTGCGGGGATTCGAAGTTGGGACGACCTGCCTGACCAAGCGCGACACTATTTGCATCGGGTTGAGGAGCTAGCAGGGGCTCGGATCGATCTTGTCTCGACAGGCGCAGACCGGCAAGACACCATCATGCGCCACCCCTTGTTTGTTTAGTCCCGTTTACCCTTTATTTAGCTTTGTTTGATTTCGCCGCGAGGGCCTACCTACGATGAAAAAGCTGCATGTCACCTGGGAGCAATACCATCGATTGATCGAACAACTCGCATCGCAGGTTTACGCCTCGGGCTGGGATTTTCAGGCGATTGTTTGTCTGGCACGGGGGGGAATGCGGGTTGGAGACGTGTTATCGCGAATCTTCGACAAACCGCTTGGTGTTTTGTTTACCAGTTCTTATCGGGAAGACAGCGGTACCAAACAGAGTCGACTGCAAATCGCCGAACATATGAGTAGCGCGATGCCTTTGCCAGGTTCGCGTTGGTTGCTTGTTGACGACTTAGTTGATTCCGGGGCCACCCTCGTAGAAGGCATTCCTGAACTTCGGCGCCGCTATCCCCAGTTACGCGAACTTCGGTCAGCCGTGATTTGGCGCAAAGCCTGCTCAGTGGCTATACCCGATTATTATTGTGAATATCTTGCTGACAATCCTTGGATCGTTCAGCCCTTTGAACTGTACGATCAAATGGAACCCGCCGATTTAGGGCCGAGGCTCCATGTTCATTAGGAGCCCACAAGCCATGTGCTCTCAGCTTAAGTTGGGATGGTGCCCAGAAGAGGACTCGAACCTCCACAGTGTTACCACCGCTAGGACCTGAACCTAGTGCGTCTACCAATTCCGCCATCTGGGCTTTGCTTGAACCGGGCTTTATGCACGGATCAAACTAGTCGTCAAGTGTAAACCCGAGCTTTGTTTTGTCAAAATCCACACCAAGCCTAAAGCATAAAACCCTGCATCCGGGCAAGCCGGCCACTGCGACGACCCGGCCCGGGATTCAAGGGCGGGTTCAAGGCCATCGCGATGGCTTTGGATTTTTGATTCCAGACGACGGCTCGGGTGACTTGTTATTGCCCGCTCGAGAGATGCAGTCAGTCATGGACGGGGATACGGTGCTTGCTAAAGCCTCGGGTATCGACCACCGAGGACGTCGTCAGGCCGTCATTCTTGAGGTTATCAACAGGGCTCGGCAGCGTCTCGTGGGGCGCATGATTCAGGAGCGAGGCGTCTCCTGGGTGGTACCCGAGGATCATCGGATCAAACACGATATTCTGGTCGCGCCAGGCGATTTAGGGCAGGCAAAGGCCGGGCAGGTCGTCGTTGTTGAAATTACCGTGCCACCCTCGGGACATAGCCAGGCTATGGGTCGGATCTGTGAAGTGCTCGGTGAAATCGATGACCCTGGTATGGAGATCGAGATCGCTGTTCGCAAGTTCGACGTACCGGTCTCCTTCTCCAACGCATCGCTTCAAGAGCTTCGTAGACTACCCGCGCTACCAAAGGCCTCAGAGATCAAAAGTCGGGTCGATTTGCGCGACTTGCCGCTCATCACAATCGATGGTGAAGATGCACGCGATTTTGACGATGCGGTCTATTGTCTGCCCGATACTGACACAAATACCTTTCGATTGCTCGTGGCAATTGCCGATGTATCGCATTATGTGAAGACAGGCTCTGCTCTCGATCATGATGCCCAAGCGCGAGGGACCTCGGTTTATTTCCCGCGGCGCGTCATCCCGATGCTGCCCGAAGCGATTTCCAATGGGCTGTGTTCACTCAATCCTTTGGTTGACCGACTCGTACTCGTTTGCGATATGGTGATCTCGAGCCAGGGGCAAGTGCTTGGCTATCAGTTTTACGAGGCTGTCATGAACTCGGCTGCGCGATGCACTTACGAGGAAGTTTGGGCCGCCTTGTCACAGCAAAATCCACTGGCTAAGAAGAAATTCAGCAAGCTTGCTGTTGTTTTTGAAAACCTTCAGAAAGTTTATACCGTACTCGTGGCCGAAAGACAGCGCCGTGGCGCCATCGACTTCGAGAGCACCGAGACCAGGATGCTCATGGATGAGTATGGGCGCATTGAGCGTATCGAGCCGCGGATCCGCAACGAAGCGCACAGAATTATCGAGGAATGCATGCTCGCGGCCAATTTATGTGCTGCCGACTTCCTTATACGAAGCGAGCACCCAGGCCTTTATCGTGTACATGAAGGTCCAAGTCCCGAGCGGCTCGCCAAACTTAGGGCTTATTTGGCCATTGCCGGCCTACAGCTTGACGGTGGTGAAAAGCCACAATCATCAGACTATGCCAAGCTGCTTCAACAGATTAGAAGTCGGCCCGACGTTCAACCGCTACAAACCATGGTGCTTCGCTCCATGCAGCAGGCGATTTATAGTCCCCACGCCGCCGGTCATTTTGGACTTGCTTACGAAGCCTACACCCACTTCACATCACCCATTCGCCGCTATCCCGACTTGCTCGTCCATCGGGTCATTAAGGCCCTTATACATCGCAAGCGACTGGCGCTTGCCAAAGGCGCAGAGGAAATGGCTCGCTGGGAAGCTTTGGGACTTGCATGCTCGGTATCTGAACGAAGGGCTGATGAAGCCTCGCGCGATGTCGAGGCTTGGCTCAAATGCCAGTTTATGCGCGCCCATGTTGGTGAGAGCTATCAAGGAAGGGTCAGTGGTATTGCCCCCTTCGGATTATTCGTTACGCTCGAGTCGCTTTATGTTGAAGGCATGGTACATGTCTCGGAACTGGGCAGTGACTACTTCCAATTTAACGAGGCCAGCCATGAGCTTCGCGGCGAGCGCACCGGAAGGCGGTACCGGCTCGGCGATGAACTCGTGGTTCAACTTTTGCGTGTTGATTTGGAGGCTAGACGTATTGAATTTGGACTGATCGAAAAATCGTCTCGTTCCAAATCGTCATATCTTGCAAGCAAGGCGTCGAGCGATAAAGGTGCTTACGATTCCCATCGCGGCGAAGCGCTTTCGATACCCACTGTCATCGATTCCATAACAGGAGCAAAGCTAAAGCCCCAATCAACAAAGCGCAGAGGTCTTAAGGCGAAGTTGGCTGCCAAGCCTAGTCGCAGCAAAGTCTCAGGCAGCGGCAAGAAAACAGCCGCCAAACACAGCAGCAGGAAGCGAAGCAAATAAGATGACGCTACATGGTTTCCACGCAGTCCTAGCAAGGCTTAAGCGACAAGCCCATTCAATCGAAATGATTTATGTCGACGAGTCAAGACAGGATCCTCGCATGCGCGAATTGCTTGATTTGTCGAAGCGCCTTGGCGTTAAGTTG
>VGHV01000080.1 GCA_016868095.1 Betaproteobacteria bacterium | reverse complement strand
GACATTCTGAGGAACACTACTCATGGGGTTACTCCTTGGCGCTTGCGCGCTGGTTTAATAAAGATTCGCATCGTTATCAAACCGGGTAACCCCACCCTTTGGCAAGGCCTTTCTGTCAGATCAAGTCTGAACTACTACACATAATGAGTCGCTGATCCTTGGAACTTACTAGTTCCACTTTAACTTCTTTTACACCTGGATATTCTTTAAAGAAGAGTAAACCCATTTCCTTTAGCGCACCATGATTAGCGCAGCTATAGCTAAATGTGTAGAGTAAATCACTATGTTTCGTTTTCGCATCTCGATCAAGTTTTGTGTGTGTAGACTTGGGTGAACATTGCGCCTCAGAGTTGATTTCGAACCACGCTTCAATTGTGCCGAGTCTTGTTTCTAGTTTAGATTGTGCGCTTTTCTCTTTGTTTGTTTTAGGCGCATGCTCAAAGCCAAGCAGAGCCTCTAAAGGCATTTCTAATCTGCCACTCAGCGTTTTACCTTCGATTGCAATTTCCAATACTCCCTTGCCGTGCTGATGATGCTGATGGCTATGAGGCGATTTCTGGGCGATGGATATGAGTGAGACCGTAATTAGGAAAAAGAATATTATTGTTTTCATTTCTTAAATACTTTCAAAAAACTTAGGCGTGAATTTTGCAGTCCTTGCATTTGCCTTTAACGGACAATGAAATTGCAAAATCTGCCATCTCCTGGTTTTTGAGTTGCGAATTGAGATTTTCTATAATTTCTAGTAGAGGGGATTTGGCTGGTAAATTAAAGTGTTGATGGCAGCTATCGCATTCAAAATACTCAAGCGCATTCTCATTGGCGCTCCTAAAGCGCCAGATGCGATCCGAACCTAAAGTCTTCTCAATCAATCCTACTCGGTGAAGGCGATCCAAAATTCGATACAGGGTTACCGAATCTATTTCCTCTTTGCTAAATTGCTTGGCAAGTGCTAAATGAATTTCATCATGAGAGTACGGAAGCTTTAATGTCTCCAGGAGTCTGATGACAGCAACTGCATTTTGAGTAGCTCTCAGCCCCTTGTTCCGCAGAACAAGTGCCCAGTCAATTTCTTTGTTGGGGGACAAATCTAAGCTTTTCTTCATAGCTGGCCTTTTCCTAATGCGGCATTTAATGCAACTTACTTGCAATAAATAAATATACTGCTATCATGTTAATGCAATTTACTTGCATTAACAATATTCTACTTCTTAACGAGATTGCCATGAGCACCACAAATATCGATCAACGCCTTCCCGTTACCGTGTTATCTGGATTCTTGGGGGCTGGCAAGACAACCCTGCTCAACCATGTACTGGCTAATCGGGAGGGTCTGCGTGTAGCAATCATCGTCAATGACATGAGCGAGGTGAACATAGATGCTGTTCTGGTAGATCAAGGCGCCAGCAATGCTGGTGCAAGTTTGTCAAGAACAGACGAAAAACTAGTCGAAATGAGCAACGGTTGTATTTGCTGCACGCTGCGCGAAGACTTATTAGTTGAGGTCAGAAAGTTGGCAGCTGAAGGCCGATTTGACTACTTGCTGATTGAGTCCACTGGCATCGGAGAGCCCTTACCAGTGGCTGCAACATTTGACTTCACCGACGAGGATGGCAACTCATTGAACGAAGTTGCCCGTATTGACACCATGGTGACCGTGGTGGACGCCTTCAATTTGCTGGCTGACTACAGCAGCACCGATTTGCTGGAGCAGCGTGGTGAAACGGCTGGGCCTGAGGACACCCGAACATTGGCCGCCTTATTGGCAGAACAGATTGAGTTTGCCGATGTCGTGTTGGTCAACAAGATCGATAAAGTAGACGTAGCACGACGCGATGAGGTGGTCTCTGTTGTCAAGGCCTTGAATCCGGTCGCGAAAATCATCTTTTCAGACCATGGTCGCATTGCGCTCAATGAGGTACTTGGAACCGGACTCTTCGACATGGAGCGTGCCAGTCAGATGCCAGGTTGGGTGCACGAATTGGAAGGTCGACATACGCCAGAAACCGAAGCCTACGGCATCGAGAGTTTTGTCCTCAGAAGTCGGGAACCACTGCACCCTTGGCGATTCTCCTCGTTCATGGAGTTGCCATTGCCGGGGCTTCTTCGGGCCAAGGGCTATGTATGGTTGGCCAGTCGCCCCGATTGGGTGGTGAGCTACTCGCGAACGGGCAACACTGCGACACATGAGCCCGTGGGCCGATGGTGGGCCGCTGCGCCCAGAAGCAGCTTGCCTGCTGTGGGCAGCGCAGAGCGCCGCGACATCGACGCACGCTGGAAGGAGCCACATGGGGATCGGCTCAACGAAGTGGTTTTTATTGGTCGCCAGATGGACCGAGAAGCCATTGAACAGGCCTGGAAAGCGATGCATCTGAACTTCACCGAGAAACGCAAGGGTCAAAAGGGCTACGCAGGTTGGACCGACCTGCCCGACCCATTTCCATTGTGGCAACGAACCGAGGTGACTGTGTGAAGACGCAAGTTTTGTGTAGTCCTGCCAACGGTGCAGAGCTTTGCCTAGATTGTTTGTGAGCTTAAAGAATCAACATTAAAAAGGGAATTCGCAATGAGTCAAATACCCGTCACCATCCTCACCGGCTTTCTGGGAAGCGGTAAAACCACTTTGCTCAACCGCATCCTCAAGGAGCAACACGGCCACCGCATCGCTGTGATCGAAAACGAATTCGGCGAAGCCGGCATCGACAATGACTTGTTGGTGCAAGACGGCGATGAGCAGATCATCGAGATGAACAATGGCTGCATTTGCTGCACGGTGCGCGGCGACTTGGTGCGCATTTTGGGCGAATTGCATTCCAAAAAATCATCCGGTCTGCTCCATTTTGACCGCGTGATCATTGAAACCACCGGGCTCGCAGACCCTGCACCGGTCGCCCAGACCTTCTTCGTCGACGAAGACATTGTCCAGCACTATTTGCTGGATGCCATCGTCACCATGGTAGATGCCAAACATGCTCCGCAACAACTTGACGAACATAACGAAGCGCAAGAACAAGTGGGCTTTGCCGACCGTATCCTGATCACCAAAACCGATGTCGTCGCGCCCATTGAAGTCGCCCAGCTGCGCCAACGGCTTGTGAAAATGAACCCCCGCGCCAAGATCGCCGAAGCCCAGCATGGTGTGGCCGCCATCGATGACTTGCTTGACATCCGTGGCTTTAACCTCAGCGCCATTCTCGAGATCGAGCCTGAATTCCTGACCGATGTCGATCATGAGCATGACGACGATGTGAGTTCTTTTGTTTTTTGGGAAACCCGGCCGCTTGACATGGTTCAGATCGAGGATTTCCTCAGCAGCATCGTGCAAGTCTACGGCACCCGACTGATGCGCTACAAAGGTGTCCTGAATATCCTTGGCGTCAACGAACGTGTGGTACTCCAAGGGGTACACATGCTCATCGAAAGTAATTACGGCAGCGCGTGGAAGTCCGGCGAAACGCGGGAGAGTAAATTGGTGTTCATTGGTCGAGACATGCCCAAGGAAGTTTTGCTCAAGGGCTTGGCGCAGTGTGTGGCAGGCAAGGTCCAGCCAGCATGAGCAAGCCAACGTGTGTCCCACAGGTCGATACGTTTTCGGCTCAAGCGCAGTTCTTCCGCGACTCGGTTTCTCGATGGCTCGACTTCTGTCGATTTCATTGAAATCAGCCTGGAAACCTTACCAATGACTCATCCGACTAAGCCCTCTGTTCTTCCTGATATCTCATTATCAGAAAGCTCACCCCGCCTCAGTGCACTCACCTGGGTCGGCATGAAGGGTATTGACTTGCCTCTCACCATTGTTGAACCTGGGTGGCACCGCGAGTTGCATGCTTGTGCCGATGTGCAGGTAAACCTTCCAGCGCCGCACATCAAAGGCATTCACATGTCACGGCTGCACCGATTGCTCGACGCGATGGGGAAGGGACAGGGTTTGACTGCAGTTGGAATTCACCAAGTTTTGAAAGCCATGATTGAGAGTCACGCTGATTGTCAAAGCAAAAATGCCAGGCTCCAACTGAATTTCAACTTGCTACTGCGTCGCCAAGCATTGGTCACTGAAGACCTCTCGGGATGGAAGTCGTATCCGATAACAATCAAGGCCTCTCTGATGAGTGGTCAATTTCATTGCCGCATGCAAGTCAAAGTGGTTTACTCGTCGACATGTCCATGTTCCGCGGCATTGGCCAGGCAATTGATAGAAGAAGCATTTCTGGCTGAATTTACGAAGCAACCTTCGCTGGACAAGCATCAGGTGGCTGAGTGGATTCGACACAATGCTAGTGCAGCAACGCCACACAGTCAACGCAGTCAAGCGCATGTCACGGTCGATGTCAACGAAGCTTCAAGCAGTTTAGGAATGCTGGCACTGATCGATTGCATTGAACAAGCCCTCGGCACCCCAGTACAGACCGCAGTCAAGCGAGCTGATGAGCAGGCATTCGCAGCCTTGAACGGACAGAACCTGATGTTTGTTGAGGATGCTGCACGCCGTATCAAAGCCTCTCTTCAAGGATATGACCATCCCGAGATTTTTGTGCGCCATTTGGAGAGTTTGCATCCCCATGATGCAGTAGCATGGTCAAGCCCTGAAATTGGATTGTGCTCCATATGAGCAATGCAGTGGAACTGATACCTGTTACTTTGCTCACCGGTTTTTTAGGCAGCGGCAAGACGACGGTGCTCAATCACTTGGTCCGACAACCTGAACTGGCGGACGCCTTGGTCATCATCAACGAGTTCGGAGAAATGGCACTAGATCACATGCTGGTTGCGCACAGCACCGAAAACTTGATCATGGAGATGAGCAATGGATGCCTTTGCTGCACGATTAGGGGTGATCTGGTCAAAACACTGCGTGAGATTACTTGGCGTTTTTCACGCAATGGTCAGAGACAGTTCCGCAGGGTGGTGATCGAGACCACTGGGCTTGCAGACCCGGCCCCCATCATTCACACGCTGATGACTCAACCTCAGATTGCGACCAGATACCGTCTCGACGGCGTTATTGCCACCGTAGACGCGGCAACAGGCATGGTTACGATGGATCATCACAGGGAGGCGATCAAGCAAACCGCCATCGCCGATGTGCTTTTATTGACTAAGTCTGACTTGGCCAGTAATCAGTCCTCAAATGAATTGTTGAACAGACTCAAAAGTATCAACCGAACGGCCACTATCTGGTCTGCAAAAAACGGCGTCATTGAGCCACAAAAAATACTCCATCTGGGGTTGTTCAACAAAGACACCAAGGCGCCAGATGTGGCGCGGTGGCTTAAAGAGGAAGCCTTTGTGGAGAACGCTTCGCATGAGCACAGTCATGAATCGCATGGTATCAGTCATTCACATAAGCATGAGCATGAGCATGAGCATGAACACCATGACGTGAACCGGCATGATGATCACATCCGCGCTTTTTGCTACAGTATTAACGACCCCATTAGTGAGGAATTGCTGCAGGAATGGCTTGACCTTTTGATGTATTTTTTAGGCAGCAACATACTGCGCATCAAGGGTATTCTGAATGTAGAGGGCAACCCCTTCCCGTTGGTTGTACACGGCGTACAGCATATTTTTCATCCGCCTATCTCCTTGCCAGCCTGGCCCAGCGAGGATCGTCGATCACGCATGGTCTTTATCACACAGGATGTGGGCAAAGAGATGATTGAAAAAACATTCAAAGCACTTCGAAGGGGTGAAGAAGTGCAACGTACTGCACAAGGTGAAGAACGAAAATCATGATCAGAAAAAATCCACGAGGGGATCTGCCAACCGTCCATCCTGATGCATTCATCGACCCCACGGCCGTCATTTGTGGCCTGGTGATCGTGGAAGAGAATGTTTTTATCGGACCTTACGCAGTTATTCGCGCCGATGAGATGGACGCCAACGGCCATATTGAGCCCATCATAATTGGTGCGCACTCCAACATTCAGGATGGAGTTGTCATCCATTCCAAGTCCGGAGCCAAAGTCAGTATCGGCCAGCGAACGTCGATCGCGCACCGTGCCATTGTGCATGGCCCATGCAGTGTTGGCGACTGCGTTTTCATCGGTTTCAACAGTGTGCTGTTCAACTGCACCGTAGAGAGCGGTTGCGTTGTGAGGCACAACGCTGTGGTCGATGGCGTTCATCTTCCGGCAGGCTTCTACGTGCGGTCAACCGAGCGTATCGGCCCAGAGACCGACCTGACCTCGCTACCACAAGTACCTGTAGCCGCCAGTGAGTTTTCTGAAGACGTAGCGCGAACAAACAATGAGTTGGTGCTTGGTTATAAAAAAATCCAAAACGAGTTCTGAAAATGACCATGGTTTGCGGCGAATACCCCATCACACTGACACTACCTGCCGGTAGCCAGCACAGTTTTTATCAACCTGTGTCGGTAGCTTCGTGGGCATCTGCTGGTATGTTATGCGCAACTGGGGGCATGCATCTAAGCCAGGCGATTCATTTTCTGGATGCCCACCAAATCTAAGCTGCGCCAGCGTTTGATTTCGACACTCAAGGAAAGCGATATGAGCACTACCAAGCGAGCCGAAACCAACGGGATGAAAGGCCTGCACTTTGCATCCCGAACGTCGATCGAACAGGTCGAAGAAGGAAACGAACTTGCACCCAAATTCGATCGCGATGGGCTTATTGCCTGCGTGACTACCGAAGTCATGACAGGGGAAGTTCTGATGCTGGGATACATGAACCGTGAAGCACTGGAACTCACCATTTTGACAGGCGAAGCGCACTACTGGAGCCGAAGCCGACAGGTGTTGTGGCGTAAAGGCGTGACCAGTGGCTTAGTGCAGACCGTGGTCGAAATACGCATCGACGACGATCAGGATGCCCTATGGCTACGTGTGTCGCTTTCAGCCGGAACACACAGTGCTCCCGCTAGCTGCCACGTAGGCTACCGCAGCTGTTTCTACCGTACCGTTGAACTGAAAACAGGCAAGATCTCTTTCGCCGAAAACACTAAAACGTTTGATCCTAAATCGGTTTACGGGGATGCGCCCAATCCTACCTTGCTGTGAAGTGAACAGGCAATGAACGACAACCCAACACCAAGCAGTTTGGCCGTTTATCAATTTGCGGGCTTGCAGACCGGACCAAAGTTGATAGTTCTTGGGGCCGTGCATGGTAACGAGACTTGCGGAGCAGTGGCCATTCAAAAAATCCGTCAGGACATAGAAAGTGGAATGATGCACATTGATAGAGGAACACTTACGATGATCCCCATTACCAATCCGCTTGCTTATCAAAATAGACGGCGCGAAGGTCAGCGCAATTTGAATCGGAATATGCGGGTCACCTCAACGCCGCAGGACTTTGAAGATCTCGTCTGCAATGTGCTTTGTCCGATGCTCGCAGCCCACGATGTTCTTTTGGACCTTCATTCATTTCATACGCCAGGCATTCCCTTTGCGATGATTGGGCCACCAAACAACCAGGGGAATTTGGAGCCATTTTCCCGAGCCAACGAAGAAGAAGACTTTGCACTAAGCCTGGGTATTCATCGATTTGTCGAGGGCTGGTTGGATACCTACGCCAGGGGAGTGACAGAGCGGCAAGTTCGTGGCATGGATGCTAACGTTGATTACGGCATTGGCACCACTGAAACAATGCGACGCTTTGGGGGTATTGGCATCACGTTGGAATGTGGTCAACACGAAGACGTTTCAGCGCCACGGCTTGCCTATACTGCCATCTGCAAGGCTTTATCGCATCTGGGCATGACGACAAGCACAGCATCTTCTGAAAAGCAACACCGTAACCAAGTGATACAGATATATCGAGTCGTAGACCGTTTGCATTGCGATGATCAATTTAGTCGTGAATGGCGCAGTTTTGAATCCGTCAAGCAGGGCGACTTGATTGCTTATCGCAAGGATGGCACAGCTCTATCTGCCGAACAAGACGGTTGGATTGTGTTCCCTAACCCTAACGCGCCGGTCGATCAGGAATGGTTCTATCTTGCAAAAACATCTAGCCGACTGAGTGTCGACTGAAATTCATTGCCCCCACTTATTGATCGTGAAATTTAAATGCCTTTGATCCTGCAAATTTTGATGGCTTGTCTGCTCGGGGGAGTGCTGAGTTTATTGGCTGCTTTGCTAATTTTGTCTGGTCTTCCTAAGAAATGGTTGTCCTATGCGGTCAGCTTTTCTACTGGGGTACTTCTTGCAACTTCCATGCTGCAATTGCTGCCTGAAGCTTTAAGTTCTGGATTGACACCACAAGAAGTTTTCCCTGTTTTACTGGCTAGCGTTTTAGGCTTCTTTGTTCTAGAAAAACTGGCCATATGGCGTCATTCGCATCACGATACGGACGAGGGTCATCTCAAAACAAGTTCTAAGGAACATTCTTCAGGGCATCATCATGGCGATGAAGGCGTCTTGGGAATTTTGATCGGTGATGGATTTCACAACTTTACGGACGGCGTACTCATCACCGCTGCTTTTCTGTTAGACCCGGCAATTGGCTGGGCAACCACGCTGGCCGTTATTGCGCACGAAATACCCCAAGAAGCTGGTGACTTTGCGATATTACTTGCCGCTGGCTGGGAACGTAATAAAGCCCTGTTTTGGAATGGTGTCTCCAGCTTGGCTTCGGTAGCGGGCGCCATCGTTGCTTTTTTATCACTGGAGCAATCTGAAAAATGGATTCCCTACATTGTGATTGTTGCTGCAGCCAGCTTCATCTACATTGCCATAGCTGATTTACTTCCCAGGCTCAAGTTTGAATCGCAAGGGTTAGGTTGGCATGCCCTTCATATTTTATTGGGTATTTCCATTACTTTACTTTGAAAAAATTCAGTTGCTGGAGAATATTTATGAAAAAATATTTTCGACTTCTTATGTCAAAGTGACTAAACGTCTACGTCCATCAGACATAGATTTCTGATTCCTTCAATTGACTAAGACCGTTCGCGGTCAGCCTGCCCAAGCAGCTCTTGAGCCGCTGGGAGCATCTTTAGCGGTGACTGATGGCAAGGAAATTTGGGCTTTCCGCTACTCTAGCGATGACCACTCACCATCACTGTATTTCGGCGCACCCCATACGCGAGCCTCTGAGCATTTTCCGAATGAATTCAACACCATTGCCTCAGAGCCCTCGGA
>VGHV01000079.1 GCA_016868095.1 Betaproteobacteria bacterium | reverse complement strand
CGGGCGGCGTGGAGAGACCAGTTTCATCGTTCGAGGGAAGAGTCGGTTTAACGCCAAAACTTGTGATTCATGCCTACCTGCCCAGGAAGCACTAAAACCTTTACCCTCATCGTTCTAACCTTGATCATGGCTATTGCCCCATAATGCACGACGAGCAGCACGACTCGCCGCATGCGCTTTTCTCGCCTCGATGCAGGCTTCGGCGATCGCCTTCGGGTCATGGACACATAAACTAATGACCATCGCTTGCGAGTTTGCTGGCAGCTCGGTCAAGCTGACTCGATCGTAAACGCGCCCGTAACCATCACGCTCAAGCAATCCGGTATCGACCAACCAGCGCCTGAGCTCAGCGTGATCAGTCTCCAGCCATGCCAATGCGCCATTCAGAAGGGCTTTTAGTGCGATATTGATGTCACGCTCGTCGCATGAATCCCGTGGAAGACAACACCAAACCAAGGATAAGGCCTCGAGCCGTTGCGCTAGGCCAAGGCTCCCAAGATGCACCCGCTCCTTTAGGACGAGAGCTTTCACCCGATCCGGCAGCTCTGGAAGATGCTTAAACGGTGGGTTTACATAACAATCGTTTGACATGAAAAATGCTCTAAATATTATGAATATGACACGCAGCTTGTCATGACTGTTAAAAAGCTAGCAACCAAAAGCTGACGCGCGAGAACTCCAAAAATCCTAGCGCCTGCAGAATCGGCCAACTTTCCTCGCCCGCATCGACCACGAGCCAACGCCCTCCTCGACGCTACAGCAGCTCAGCCCTAATTGCAATCAGGTACTTATAGAGCCCTTGTGGACGGTGGCTTGATAGCGTGCCTCCACCGAAAGCTTGTTCACCGGGACTATGGTCGCGCGCGCAGACTCTTTGATCCTGAGCTTAGGTTTTATCAATCGCCGACATGGCGCAGGCTTCGCAAGCTTGTGTTGAGTCAGGATCCACTTTGTAGAACTTGTAGCATCGCTGGGCGCATAGCACTAGCGACGGTCGTTGACCATGTCGTGCCTGTCAAAGCCGGGGGTGCTCGGTTCGACATCGCTAACCTTCAGGGGTTGTGCGATGCCTGCCACAACCGCAAGACAGCGATCGAGTCAGCCAATGCTAGGCAAGTTGCAGCGTTTTGATGGCATCGTAAGTGTTACGCTGGGATAACTCCCACAGATCGAAGGTTTGCTGCATACGTAACCAAATCTGCGGCCCATTACCTAGGGCTTTGCCCAATCGCATGGCCATGTCTGGCGTGACGGTACGCTTTTCATTGACGAGTTCAGAGACGCTTAGCCTTGACACACCGATCCAATCGGCAAAGTCTTTTTGGGTCATCTTGAGCGCAGGCAGGACATCTTCACGAAGCAAGGCGCCAGGATGCGTCGGTCGACGCTTAGGATCGCGCAAGGATTGTGTAGCCATTAGTGATAGTCCTCCAAGTTGACAATGACAACGTCTTCGCCGTCAAAAGCAAACGTGATACGCCAATTTCCAGACACGGTCATGGCCCATTGACCCTTCCTGTCACCTTTGAGTGGGTGCAAGAACATGCCGGGAATCTTCAGGTCTTGGGGCTCGCAGGCATCGTCAAGTAAGTCCAAGATGCGTTGAATCCTGCTTTGATGGTGCGCAAGTACGCCCTTAGTCTCGCCGTGACGAAAAAAGCGTTCCAAGCCTTTATGCTGAAAATGTTTGATCACCCCTAAATGTAATGTTTCTCAACGCTTTATGCAATCTTAAAGATTACATGAAGGCTTCAAGGAATACCCCCAGGGGGCTCCAATCTCTGGGGGAAAACCCAGTGATGCGCAAGCAACCAACTTCGACACCATGAGCAAACACAAAACAAGTAAGTTGAGCGATCACGATGTTATCGCCATGCTAAAGCGCTACAACTGCCCTGTACCGTTTCACACGGTTCGGACACTGTTTCTTGGCAGTATCGCTTCGCCAAGCTTTCAAATCTCCCCCATACAAGTGGTTCAGTCACTTTGGGGCGGTGAGTTTCCGGTGTTTGAAACGCCCGATGAAGTCAACGTGCTTTTTGATGTATTGCTCTCCGGACTTTGGAATCGCCTAACGGGCCACCAGAAAAGTCGCGACCCGTTTCAGTTAGTTCGGTTCAACACCGAGCCAACAAGAGAAAGCGTTGCGCACCTTGCGCAAGTTCGTCGCCAAGAGCTGGGAGGCTTTCTCGACGGACTCTTTGGGGGTAACGAATCAATCGATTTACCAGAGAAAGCGCATCAATCTGTTGATGTGCTCTTCGATCTGAGCGACATGTTTGGCGGCGCAGCTAACTTACTTGATGACCCAAGCAAACCAGCAGCCGTGGATGACTTAAAAGGACTGCTGAGAAACTTCCAGCAGATGTCGATCATTGTTGAGACCGAAATTAATCGCGTTGTGCTTGACTGCGAGCGAGCGCGAAAAAGACCCGCGAACTTCGCAGCAGCTGACAACCGCACGTTGCACTGAGCTGGGCCGCTATCACGATTAGTCAGAGGCCACCTATCCTTCTGCCAGTTAACTGATCAAGATGAAGGGACTTCGAACTCAGACGCTTTAGTCTGCCGACGAAACATGGCGCAGACACCAAAAGCCGCTAGTGCGATCACCACTGTCGGCCCGCTTGGTGTATCCGCCACCCACGACAGGAGTAGGCCGATCAGGCAAAAAAGTGAAGCCGTACCCATGGCTGCCCATGAGTTGAACCCGCTTTGAATCCATAGAGCTGAGGCAATCAGACTGGCAAAGACGAGAAACAAGCCCAGCGCCGGTACAGCCACACTCGCGATAACAGCAAAGAGCGCGTAGAAAAACGCATCTTTCGCAAGCCAATGTTTTAGCCTAATGATATGTACGGCAAGCGCCGCCAGGATCAATATGCCAACACTGAACGGATCAACCCAAAGAACGTCTGCGGCCAGTAAATGAAAGAGCTTTTCTCGGCCATGTGGGTGCTGGCTTGCCCCTAAAAGTGCCATGCATGCACTGGCTACGTAAATCAGTCCAATCAATGCCTCTCGTTGCTCGCTCCACTTTCGGGTAACCCAAGCGACACCGAGGCTGACGACGATGGCACCCAAGGTAGCAGCGATTTGATCCATCAGCGGAGAATCGAAGTGGAGTTTGTAGTTGCCCCAAATGACTGCTGCAGCGGCTGCCTGAGCGACCGCCAAATCGATGAATACAACGCCGCGCTTCAGCACCTGGGTTCCCAGGGGTGTAAGCGCCACGACGCCTGTGATCAGCGCAAGGGCGGGAAAAGCAAACCAAGATTCCATCCCACGCTACTTAGACAGACTGCTCAGCTGCATAAATACCTGGTCAAACCATCGCACGATTCCTCCAGGCTGCTCGTCTGTCACAGTCGCAGGAAGGATCAACAACCGAGATTGCATGCCCAAACTGTTAGCCAGCCAACGCGCAGGCTTCGGGTCATGATGAAGCGCGACGATGATCCCAATAGGTTGTTGCGCCTTGGCCTGCGTAAGCACCTTGTCCAAGTGCGTCGCAGTCGGAGGCATGCCGGGCTTGGGCTCAAGATCTGCAATTGACTTCATACCCAACCACGGCCATAGGTAGCCAAACGATGCGTGTTGGGTAACAACCGCTCTCCCCTTGAGTGCCCGCGCCTGCTGTTCCCAGACAACGATCTTTGCACCCATTTCGGATTCGAACCGGATCAGGTTTTGGTCGACCTGAGACTTCTTCTCAGGGAAAACGGTACCAAGTCTCAACGCCAAGGCCCTGGCTACTTGCAAGACCCGACGCGGATCAGCGTGGACATGGGGATTGCCGTACGCATGAACATCGCCCGAAAGTGGTGTGATCATTCCCTTGAAGGGATCGATCAGATCCACATGCTCTGCGGCAAAAAACATTGAGGGCCTACCCGACTGTACCTTTGGATTCCCGGCTCTGTCCTGCAGCATAGGCAGCCACCCTGCTTCGAGTTCAGCCCCGGTACAAATCGCAAAATCAGCGCGACGCAGCTTCGCGATCAGCGAGGGCCGTGCTTCGATATGGTGTGGATCCTGCAGATGCGTGGTCGCAGATTGTACAGTCGCCTCTGGTAGCAGCGTTCGTGTCAGCGATGCCCATTCGGGTTCACAAGCAAAAACTGTAATGGCATGAGCCTGACTTGCGGTTGCCAAGCCAAGCGCGAGGATCGCATTAGTAAGAATGCGCACCGTGGGCTCCAAATCCAATCACGTACTGCAATTGGATGCTGCGTCTGGCTGGATTCGCAAAGACAGCTTCACCTTCGTCATTAGCCCCGGAGGCTCGCTGCTGGGTCAACTGTAAACGCAGGGTCTGCATGTGGGTGGGCTTGTAGGCGACCATGATGGCGTTTTCCTTCAGCCGTCCTCTGCCAAACTCAAGATCACCCTCGTGATCTTCTGGCTTATGAACACGTAACCAGTCGGTCCTCACACCCGCCTCCCATGCTGGATTGAACTTCCAGACAGCACCCAAGGATGAGGCCCTGTGGCGCATGGAGCTATCGGCAAAGCGGTTGATCCCACTGACTTGAGCGTACTCCCAGTTGAGTCGCAGCTGCTGGTTTCGGTTGTTGCCATCCGGTGCCCATTTCCAGACCAGGTCGCTGATCCACATGCGCTTTCCGCTGAAGCTTGCCGCATGGCTATGGGCTTCGGTTGAAGCGTCATGCGCCTCTACCAACGCTTCGCGCCGGTTGTTGACATGCGACAAACCCCATTGCCAGCTACTCGATTTGCCGATGTCATTGCCCATCTTCAAGTTCAGCGTGCTGACCCGCGAGGTGGAATCGGTTGTGGCCTCGGGAACCAATTTTTTACCGCCGAAGATTTCAGCACCTAAGCGCAAATAGAAGGACGTAGGCGCCGTCCAATTCAACCGGATGCCATCGTCATACCAGTGCCTACCGAGGAAGCCTCTATACAGCAAGGGCCGCTCTGTGAAGTCGTCCGTATGGGGATGAAGCTCGTTGAGATAGCCAATCTGGGATGCGAATCGACCAGCACGCGCCTGGAAGCCATGTGGCAGCGATCGGGTCTGCACCCAAGCTTTTTCGATGTGCCCTTCGAGTTTCTTGGCTTCAGTATGGAAACCCAAGATAGCCTCACCGCTGAAATGCTCGTTGAAAGCACCACGTAGTAGCAGGTCGCTGTGTCCAAGCCCTAGCCCCTTGTCACGTGCACCCAACTCAAGCCCTCGGGATGTGGCCGCAGCGTCCAGCACGACACCCGCCTGCCAATTAGGAGCGCTCACTGCGGACTGAGCGTGGCTTGTGGCCACTGATGAAGCCATAACTATCGCAAGACAAGAAGAAAGAATGAAGTTGCGAGACATGAAGAGCCTTTCAAAATAGAATCTCCATACTATTGTAAACGCATTCTTATTAGCAAGAACGACTTTTCAAGTCAGCTTATGTCCATGCCAAGCGCCTTGAACTGCACGGCGAGCAAATGGATGGGGGCAAGCTGGAGGTACTTCATCGCCAGCCAGAAATCCGAGGGCTGGATGATGGCCCGCGAGCGCTATGACGATGGCACCGACTCCATCAAGCTGGGTAAAGAGGCCTGCGAGGCCTGTCGCGTACCAGCAGGCGAAATCGAAGGGGTCGTGGTTAAACAACTGCGTGGAGTGCTGCGCTCGCCGTAAATTCTGTCGCTAGCGGTTATGGCCTGGAAGCAGCAGGAGAAAACGCTTTTCGCTCAGTCTCGAACCTGAAAGTTTAATGCTGCATCTAAAGCTGCCTGAAAGACTGCTTCCATATGATCGTCACCCACACAGATTAAGAAAAAGTTAGAGACACCGGCTTTAACTTTATCTACTTCAAAGAAGTTTTGGGCGAGCTCCAAATTCGATAGCCTTTCAGACCACCAGCAAGGTAGCAAGCATTGACATAGCCCATCTGACGCAACGTGTTGGCCGAGAGCGCACCACGGTTATTCGCATTGCAGTAGCAGAGTACTCGTGCGTGAAGGTCTGGGATGACACCTTCGATATTCATCTCAAGTTTCCCGCGGCTGACATGAAGTGACCCGGCCAAATGATCGGCATCGTGCTCTTCTTTGTCACGAATATCCAAGGCAACACCACCTTGCTTGATCCATTCATCGACCTGCTCAGGGGGCACCCCGATAACTTGGGCCATGGCCGCGTCAGCCAACCGCTGGAATTTTTCTGAGTAAGCCATGAAATTTCTCTCGAGAGTTAATAGCTGAGTGTCGTAGATTTGCCCCAGAACACCCGATACGCAAACACCGTGTAACCAATGATGACGGGCAGAACCACCAACACGCCGTAAAAAATGACCAGCAAAGCCTCGGGGGAACTGGCCGCTTGCCAAATATTGATCTTGTCGATGACGAGCCAGGGAAACAGGCTATAGGCCAGCCCATAAAAAGACAGCAGAAATACACCGACCGTGCTGGCAAACGGAACCGCAGCGCCATACTGATTGCTCTGAGACAAGCGGGTGGGCAGGCGATTCAGACTGCGTGAAATAACAAAAAACAATGCCATGGTCATGGATGGAATTGGAAATAGCATGAGCAGGTTCGGAAAGCTGAACCACCTTTCAAAAATGCGCGGGCTGACCCATGGTGTGGCGACCGAAATCGCCAGAACACCTGCGGCTGTAAGCCACAGGCTGCCCTTGGCCCAAGCCACCGCCTTGAGTTGTAAGGGCCCTTGGGTCTTCATGACCCGCCAGCCTGCGCCGAGTAAACGATAGGCAAATACCAAGCAAAAGCCGATCAAGGTGCTGAACAGATAGCCTGGCGTGTCTTGCTTGAAGCCAGTGATGAGTTACCCCAACATAAAGCCTTGCGACCAATAGGCCAACCCAGAGCCGATGTAAAAGGTCTTGTCCCAGAGTGGATGGTGGTGCGTCTTGGCTTTGACCCGAAAGTCAAACGCCACACCTCGCAAGGACAGCGCCACCAACATCAAAGCGACCGGCAAATAAAGAGCGCCGAGGATGACGCCGTGGGCCAAGGGGAACCCCACCAGCAGGACACCGACACCGAGCACCAACCGGGTTTCATTGGCGTCCCAAAACGGTCCGATATTGGCGATCATAGTGTCCTTTTCAGCGACGGTTTCCGCTCTGTTGAGCAGGACACCGACACGTAGGTCATAGCCATCCAAAATCACGTAGGCCAGCATGGCCAGTGCCATGACCAGCGCGAATACCAGGGGTAACCAACCGGCCGGACTACCGAGATCCACTCCGAAATCAGGCATGGCTAAGCACTCCGGCTTTCAGTTGCGGCGCATCGCTTCCCGCAACCGCTTTCTTCGCCAAGTAGAAGACCACAGAAACATACGCCGACAGAAGCGCTGCATAGAGTGTCAGGTACATGGCCAGCGACAACGCAATATTCCCAGCGGGCACCTTGGAAGCAGCCTGTGCCGTGGTAAGCACGCCTTGGACCAGCCAAGGTTGCCTTCCTATTTCAGTGACATACCAGCCCGAGACTAGCGCGACCCAACCAGCAAAGGTCATGGCCACCAAAATCTTGGCCGTAGTACGAGACAAGCCTTTCTTGAACTTCATTTCGTAACTTGCGAACCAGCTAACGGCTAGCATCAGCATGCCCACACCGACCATGGTTCGAAAAGCCCAAAACACCGGCCCAACCGGTGGATGTTTGTCACCAAATTCCTTGATGCCCTTGATTTCCCCGTTCCAGTCGTGGGTCAGATAAAACGAGGCCAACCTAGGGATAGACACTTCGTAGAGGTTGGATTGGCTAGCTCGGTCCGGAACGGCGAAAAGAACTGCCGCAGCACCCTTTTGGGTCTCCCAAATGCCTTCCATCGCCGCTAGTTTTGCAGGCTGGTGTTCAGGGTGTTTAGCCCATGCATATCGCCCACCAGAATCTGCACAGGTATCAGCACGGCAGCCACCACGACCCCGGTGCGCAGAACCGCCATAACATCCTTAGCCCGGTCCTTCTTCAGCCAACGGTATGCACTGATACCAGCCAACAGGAAAGAGGCCGTCAACCCTGACGCCAGCAGCATGTGGGTCATACGGTAGGGGAAAGAGGGGTTAAAAATCACCTCAAACCAACTGGTGACATGCGCTTGCCCGTTGATCATTTCGAAACCGGCCGGAGTGTGCATCCAGGAATTGAGCGCCAAGATCCAGAACGCAGATGCGGTCGTGCCCAAAGCCACCAGCCACGTGGCCAGCTTGTGCACCCATTCACTCACCCGTCCTCGACCGAAGAGCATGATGCCCAGGAAGGTTGCCTCCAAAAAGAAAGCCGTCAGCACCTCATAGGCCAGCAGTGGCCCAGCCACATTGCCCACGGCATTCATGAAGCCCGGCCAGTTGGTGCCAAACTGAAAACTCATCGTGATGCCGCTGACCACGCCGAGGGCAAAGGTCAGGGCAAAAATCTTGATCCAAAACTGGTACGCGTCCATCCAGTGCTGTTCACCGGTGGCCACGAAGCGGGTCTTGAAAAATAGCAAGAACCATCCCATGGCGATGCTGATGGTCGGGAAGAGAATATGGAACGTGATATTTGCCGCGAATTGCAAACGCGCCAGCACTAAGGGGTCAAGGACGTCCATAAGTTCTCAGCTCTCGGTATTAGCTGAGTTCTTGCAGGTGTTCAGCCCTAGCCACTTGTAAGGCATGCAATGACCGACTACGCCTGTTGCAAGAACAATCAGGCCCAACCAAGCCCAGGGCCTCAGCATTCCTGCGGCTGCTAGCGCCACCAGCGACAGACCTGCCAAGATGCGAATCACGCGGTCAACACCGCACACGTTTCTGATCATGATGTTTCCCTTGAAAAGTCAGGTTGGGTATTGAGCAACGCGGCGCTGACCCAACGCCCGAGATTTGGGGCAGACATCTTAAGTTCGACACCAAATGGTGTAAAGCATTGATTCGTATAGCCCGAGGGCTAAAAATTGCCACTACAGCAGGCTCAGTTGCTCGTGTTTGGTAGGTGTTTGCAGGGTCAAGGCTCCGAGCAAGTCGGTTTGATCTTTGGTTAAGGTGGAGACGCCATGCAGCGCTCGGTCATTGACTTTGATCCGATGGCGATGAATCCGTTTGAGCTGAGCCAGTGCGCGTTCTGGCGACAGGGTTGATTGCGCCATTTTCAGCCGTTGACGCATGACGCGGTAGAGGATGAGCGCCATGA
>VGHV01000078.1 GCA_016868095.1 Betaproteobacteria bacterium | reverse complement strand
CTCCCCGATCGAATTCATATGTTAAACGTTGCGTTTTTAACGCCACAACTTCAGCGTCAAGATGGGGGGTGTGCGGCCAATATCGCCTACACGCTCGCTAAGCTCGGTGGTTGGGCGCGCCTTTTAGGCAGCGTGGGACAGGATGCCACCGATTATTTAGCGCGTTTGGCCTCTTATGGGATCGACCTTGGATCGGTTCAACAACTTACCGATTGTTATAGCGCTCAAGCTTTCATCACAACCGACACTGAAGCCAATCAAATTACTGCCTTTCATCCCGGGGCGATGAATAAGGCGCATGAACTCGATGTGAGACAGGCGATGATCGATTGCAAGTCTTGCGCATGGGGCATTGTTGCACCCAACGGCAAACAAGCGATGATCGAACATGCCGCAGCTTTTGCGCAGGCGGGCCTCCCCTTCATCTTTGACCCAGGTCAAGGTCTTCCTATGTTTTCAGGTGAGGAATTGCTTAGCCTCATTAAGCTTGCTGACGCTTTGATTCTTAATGACTACGAGGCCTCCATGCTGATGCAAAAGACAGGCTTGGATGAAGCGGCGCTTGCCAGCGAGTTAAAGGCGCTTGTGATTACGCGCGGTGCTGAGGGCAGTCGCCTACTCGAGCAAGGAAGAGCGATTGAGATTAAGGCTGCACCCGCCCAACAAGTCGTCGACCCAACAGGTTGCGGGGACGCATTTCGCGGCGCTGTACTCTATGCACTCTCGAAGGCCTGCTCCTGGGAAGATGCCATCATGCTAGGCACAATCTTAGGTGCCATCAAAGTCGGCTATGCGGGCGCACAAAATCACCCCGTTGATCGCCATGAAGTTAAGCGGCGATGGTCAGAACACTTTGGCGACAGCATGCCCGAAGAACTTGGATAGGCACTGCCACGTCACTCGAAGCGAGCAAGAAAACCCAAGGATTTGAATTCAAGCAAGGCCGCAACCCCTCAGGTTCGCGGCCTTTTGCTTGCCAACCCTAAGGCTTATCACCCGTTGGGAAGGGCCATGCTGGAGCTGCCTTTTTTGCTGCTGCTTTTGCTGCTACTTTTGCAGGCGCTTTTGCCTTGGCAGCGGCCTTGGTCGCCTTTGCGGCTTTCTGTGCCGCAGGCTTTGCGGTTGCCTCTTTCACTGCTGGCTTGGCGACTGCCTTTTTAGCAACTGCTTTGCTCGGCTTTGCTGCGGCCTTAGTTGCATTTGCTGCAGCTTTGGCAGCGGCGGCAGGCTTAGTGGCTGCTTTTTTCGCAGCGGGCTTCGAGGCTATGGGCTTCTTAGCTGCTTTATCAGCAGGAGCAGCAGCCTTTGGCGCAGCTTTCTTGCCCGCAGCTTCTGTAGCCTTCCTCACCGGTGTGGATTTTGCTGCGACCTTTTTAGCGGTCGACTTTTCGGCCTTTACCTCTGGCTTTGCAGCCTTCGCGGCGACTTTCTTTGCCGCAGTCTTTGCGGCAGGCTTCTTGGCAGTTGCCATGGTAGAACTCCTTTTTCATGAGATCACGACGATGAAAGTCTCGATCCAAAAGGTGAAACAGACTTAGGCGCCTGCTCACCCAGCATCACAAGACTATTCACCGGTGCAAACCTCTTAGTGGGTCGCACCGACGAATGCCACTGGCTGCTCGGAGAAATCGCGATTCCCGAGCAGCCTACAACCCTGTGTATCGCCTTGACCATGGCGCTTAGTCCCAACTCAGGGCACCTCCGGTCTGATATTCGATCACACGGGTTTCGAAAAAATTTCTTTCCTTTTTCAAGTCGATCATCTCGCTCATCCAGGGGAAAGGATTTTCCTCTTGAGGAAAGAGAGCATCGAGCCCGATTTGCTGCGCACGACGGTTGGCAATAAACCTCAAATAGCCTTTAAACATCGAAGCATTCAGACCAAGCACACCTCTTGGCATGGTGTCTTCTGCGTAGGCATACTCCAAATCAACAGCACGCAAGAACAAAGCCTTAATCTCTTCTCGAAAGCTCGCCGTCCAAAGCTGAGGATTCTCTAGCTTGATGGTGTTGACCAAATCGATCCCGAAATTGCAATGCATCGATTCGTCGCGAAGAATGTATTGGTACTGCTCAGCAGCACCAGTCATCTTGTTTTGACGACCAAGGGCGAGTATTTGCACAAAGCCGACGTAGAAGAAGAGGCCTTCCATCAAACAGGAAAACACAATCATCGACTTCAGCAAATCCTGATCGGCTTGGAGCGTTCCTGTTTTAAAATTTGGATCCGTTAAGGTATCGATAAAAGGAATCAGAAATTCATCCTTATCCCGAATCGACTTTACTTCGTGGTAGGCGTTAAAAATTTCGCCTTCATCTAATCCCAGCGACTCCACGATGTATTGATACGCGTGCGTGTGAATCGCCTCTTCAAAGGCCTGTCTCAGTAAAAACTGCCGGCATTCAGGCGCGGTGATGTGCCGGTAAGTACCCAATACGATATTGTTGGCTGCTAAGGAATCAGCCGTCACAAAAAAACCCAAATTACGCTTAATGAGTCGTCGCTCATCCTCGGTCAGACCCTGAGGCGACTTCCAAAGCGCGATATCGCGGCTCATATTAATTTCTTGCGGCATCCAATGATTGGCACAGGTTGCAAGATATTTTTCCCAGGCCCATTTGTACTTAAAGGGAACGAGTTGATTGACATCGGACGCACCATTGATGATGCGCTTATCTTCAACTTTGACCCGCCGATCACTCATCGCCGATGCGCTCGAAGATTCAAGCGGCATCGAATCGATAAGTGGGGCCTGCACCGGCTTAAAGCTCGGCAGGCCTTGCGGCTTACGAATGAGGGTTTGTGGTTCGTCCCAAGACAACATGGCTTTCTCTCGCTTTACTCAATCTATACATACACAGCGTTTTGTATCCATCGACTACCTGGCAGCATTGAAATAAAGCATGCTGATCATAGTCGTTGAGCAAAAGCACTGCAACAAAAAGTGAACGCTTTACAACAAACAAAACAGATCTTTTAAATAGACCGGTATGATTTCTCTATCACATTACTGGCAGGCTTCGCACTCGGGATCATCAATTGCACAAAATTTAGGACTATCGCTTGACACCGCAGGACTTGTCGTAGCACTCGCGGCATAGCTAAATCCCGCTTGCATACCAGCACCATCGGCCGATACGGCATTGAGTTGACCGAGTCGATCGGTGGTCGACTTCTCTGCACTGGTTGCCCCAAGGGTACGCAAGTAATAAGTGGTCTTGAGTCCACGCAACCAGGCCAGGGTATAGGTGTCATGCAAACGCTTGCCCGATGCACCGGCCATATAAATATTGAGCGATTGCGCTTGGTCGATCCACTTCTGGCGCCTTGAAGCCGCCTCGACCAGCCAGCTCGGATCAATCTCAAAGGCTGTGGCATAAATGTCCCGAAGCGATGCCGGAATGCGATCGATTCTTGCAAGTGAGCCATCAAAGAACTTCAGATCGGAAATCATCACCTCATCCCATAGTCCAAGCCTCTTGAGATCACGGACAAGGTAGTCATTGACGACAGTAAATTCACCTGAGAGGTTTGATTTGACGTAAAGATTTTGGAAGGTCGGTTCAATACATGCGCTGACGCCAATGATGTTTGAAATCGTCGCAGTAGGCGCGATTGCTACGCAATTTGAATTGCGCATACCGTAACGTGAGATACGTTGACGCAAAGCTGTCCAATCCATGCTTTGACTGCGGTCGACCTCAAGGTAGTCGCCGCGTTCTTGCGCCAAAAGATCAAGGCTGTCGTGGGGCAAAATGCCGCGATCCCATAAGGATCCCTTAAAGCTTGAATAAGCGCCGCGTTCGTTGGCAAGCTCGGTCGATGCCCAGTAAGCGTAATAACAGACAGCTTCGGTTGATTGATCAGCAAAAGCCACTGCCTCTTGGCTCGCATAAGGCACACGCATCAAATGCAAGCAGTCCTGGAAACCCATGATACCGAGACCGACTGGGCGATGCCGCAGGTTTGAGTGTCTTGCTTTGCCGACAGCGTAATAATTAATATCAACTACGTTATCGAGCATACGCATGGCTGTGTTGATGGTGTTGCGCAGTTTCTCGTGATCAAGCTCCCAGCGGCTTCCCGACTCTTCACGAACCTCGCGCATATGGGCGACCAGGTTCACCGAACCAAGATTACACACCGCGATCTCGTGATCGTTGGTGTTCAGCGTAATTTCGGTGCATAAATTAGAACTGTGTACAACACCAACATGCTGTTGGGGCGAGCGCACATTGCAAGGATCTTTAAAGGTGATCCAAGGATGACCGGTCTCAAACAACATAGAAAGCATTTTTCGCCACAACTGAACCGCCTGCACCGTCTTAAAGAGCTTGAGTTCGCCGCGAGCAGCCTTTGCCTCATATTCCGTGTAGGCCTTCTCGAAGGCCTTGCCGACCTTCTCGTGTAAGTCAACGCAGTCGGCGGGCGAAAACAAGGTCCAACTCGCGTTTTCCATCACCCGTTTCATGAACAGGTCCGGAATCCAGTTAGCTGTGTTCATATCGTGGGTGCGACGACGATCATCGCCTGTGTTCTTGCGTAACTCTAAAAACTCTTCGATATCGAGATGCCAGGTCTCTAAATACGCACACACCGCACCTTTGCGCTTACCGCCTTGGTTCACGGCAACAGCAGTATCGTTGACCACCTTCAAAAAGGGCACAACCCCCTGGCTCTTTCCATTGGTTCCTTTGATATGGCTTCCAAGGGCACGAACCGGCGTCCAATCATTGCCAAGCCCGCCAGCGTACTTAGCGAGCAAAGCGTTTTCTTTAATAGCCTCGTAAATACCGTCGAGATCGTCGCTCACGGTCGTGAGGTAGCACGAGGAAAGCTGCGAGCGTTGCGTTCCCGAATTGAACAGGGTTGGTGTACTGCTCATGAAATCAAAGCTCGATAACAACTCGTAGAAGGTGATCGCTTTGGCTTCGCGGTCGATTTCATTGAGGGCAAGCCCCATCGCAACACGCATGAAAAAGGCTTGAGGCAACTCAATGCGCTGCTCATCGATATGTAAAAAATATCGATCGTAAAGCGTTTGCAAACCCAGATAACTAAACTGTTGGTCGCGCTCTGCGCTAAGAGCAGCCCCAAGTTTGGCCAGATCAAAGCGTCGCAATTCTTCGTTGAGCAAGCCCGCTTCGATGCCACGCTTAATGAATTGTGGGAAGTACTGCGCATAGCGCTGGTGCATTTGTTGCTGGCTGACGACCTCGCCGAGAACCTCTTTGCGCACGGTGTGCAGCAAAAGCCGGGCTGTCACCTGACTGTAGGCGGGATCCTTCTCAATCAGTGAGCGTGCCGAGAGAATGGCGGACTTATAGACTTCATCAAGCGGTACGCCGTCGTAGAGATTTTTGACTGTCTCTTGCAAGACCGCCTCAACGCTGACCACCTCATGTAAACCTTCACAAGCCGATGCAATAACAGCGCTTAAGTCGTCCATATCGAGCGGCATGCTGTGGCCCGCATCGGTCACATGCAGGCTAGATGCTGGCGCATGACTGCTCTGGCCTTTGGCGGCACGCTCCTGTGAACGACGTTCGCGATAGAGCACATAGGCCCTGGCCACTTCGTGCTCGCCCGAGCGCATTAAGGCAAGCTCTACATGGTCTTGCACATCTTCGATATGGAAGGTACCGCCACCGGGCTTACCACGCGTGAGCGCTTGCACCACATTTTGGGTGAGATCCTCCACGAGCTCCCTAATTCTTGCCGATGCCGCTCCTTGGCCTCCGTTGATGGCCAAAAAAGCCTTGGTCATGGCTACGGAAATCTTCACGGGTTCAAAGGCAACCACCGAGCCGTTGCGGCGGATCAGCTTGAAATCATTTAAGGCCGATTGGATAGCGAGGGCCCCAGGCGCTCCAGAGTCTCCCATCAAGACGCCGGAACGCGGGCCCGCTGTGGGATAGCTTTGGGAATGGGGACTTTGCTGCATGGATTTCCTCCAGGGGATGCCTAAATGGCCGGTACTTGAGTAGGCCTATCTTGCACGATAGGTTCGTTGAATACGGTGTAAGACCACTAGATGTAGTGGTGAAATGCCTTCCAGACACAAATTCTAGTATTCCTCGCCGCGAACAGCAAGCACCGGCCGGCGGTCGAATTCGGCCGGCCAACTTGCGCTCCGAGGCCCGTCAGTCGGGCTTAGCGCGGCCTTCAATCCGAAGCGATGCGAAGAAGCAAGGCAAAACCCCCGCTGTATCCGGGCCCGCCGCTAACGCGTCGACACTTGGCCCTCAGGATTTGGCTTTTGCATGACTTTCATCGCAAAACCATTGCCCGCCTTGGCTCAGCGCCATACTTTGCGGCGACCAAGCGCCGCAATGAGCGCAGCGCACCATGGTTTGCGCATGCTGCTCGTTCGGCCCCTTGTGCGCAGACTGCCCGGTCTGCGGGTCTTGATCGGGCAGCGACGGGTCGTTCTTGGTTTCTTGCTTGGCGCGCGTTGAGCGGTACTTAGCCCGAGACCAGGCTTTCCAGAGCAACCAGCCAAAGGCACCTAGTAAGAGGAATAAAAACCAACGCATAGCGAACTCGTCCAGCCTCAATCAAGCAATCATTGTCTTAAGCCCCAAGGCTGCGTTGCAAAACCACTTCGAGCACAAAGCGGCTGCCAACATAAGCGAGCAAGAGAACAAAAAACCCGAGTAAGGTAGCCCGCGCCGCAGCGGCACCTCGCCAGCCACGGCTTCGATGACCCCACAGTAACAGGCCGTAGACAAGCCATGAAAAGAGGGTGAGCACCGACTTGTGATCAAGCCTTAGGGCGCGCCCAAAAACCTCTTCAGAAAACAACACCCCGCTGATTAGGGTAATGGTCAAAAGGAAAAACCCGATGCTTAAGTAGCGGAAAAGCATGCGCTCCATAGCCAACAACGGTGGCAACTGATCAAACAAACCGTCGTCGAGCAATCGGGCACTGTGCGACTGCAACACACGAGCCTGGATCAGAATGAATACAGCGAGCGTTGCTGCTAGCAAAAACACGCCATAGGCCAAGGTCCCAATGAGCAGATGCGGTACAAACAAGACCGAAACAGTTCCCTGAAAGACATGGCCCACATAAAACCAGGGTAAAACCAAGGCAATCGCAGCGAGGGGCGCAACCACAGTCGCGGCGCCCTCGAGTCGACTCCTGCGAGCCTCCCAAACAAGCACCACGAGCGCAAGCCAAAGTGTTGCTGAGAGCGCTGAGGCAAAGCCATAGCGCAAACCTTCAAGCGCCATGATCTGGCTTGCAAGCACTGGGGCATGCATACCAAGGGCGATTGCGAGCACCGCAAGGCCTTTGGGATGGCGGCGGCGCATCATCATCGTGGTGAGCAAATATGCAACCGCCGCTGCGATGGTGAGCCAGCCTTGCCAATGGTCCAAAAAAGAAAGTGGGGACGCCATAAACTTGCCATCAAACTTGCGAATCGGCACTGGGAGCCGGCCTGCGTTAAAGTGTAGAGCACTTCACTGGCTCAAATACGCAAGGCGCCGCTAAAGCATGCTTGAAAACCTATCTCAACGACTTGCCAAGGTTGTAAAGACGATCCGTGGTGAGGCCAGACTCACCGAATCCAACACCCAGGAGATGTTGCGTGAGATTCGCCTCGCGCTACTCGAGGCCGACGTTGCACTGAGCGTGGTGCGCGACTTTGTCGCCAAAATCAAAGAGCGCGCTATGGGCCAGGAAGTCATGGCAAGCCTGACACCGGGTCAAGCCCTTGTCGGTGTAGTGCACGATGCATTAGTTGACTTGATGGGCGGCAAAGGCGATGCGGCCAAATTGAATTTAGCCACGCAGCCGCCTGCTGTGATTTTGCTTGCGGGTTTGCAAGGTGCAGGCAAAACGACCACGGCGGGCAAACTCGCCAAGTGGCTCGCCGAACAACAAAAGAAAAAAGTCCTGACGGTTTCCTGTGATGTTTACAGGCCTGCAGCCATCGAGCAATTGCGCGTGGTTAGCGAGCAGGTGGGCGCGGATTATTTCCCCTCGCTACCGAGCCAAAAACCAGAAGAAATCGCACAAAACGCTTTGCAATGGGCCCGCACTCATTTTCATGACGTTCTCATTGTTGATACAGCCGGAAGACTTGGCATCGACGAAGCGATGATGGCTGAAATCAGCCGACTTCATCAACAACTCAAACCAATCGAAACGCTTTTTGTGGTCGACGCCATGCAAGGCCAGGATGCGGTCAACACGGCAAAAGCCTTCGGTGAGGCGCTTGAATTAACTGGCGTGATTCTGACAAAGCTCGATGGCGACTCGCGCGGGGGCGCCGCCCTATCGGTCAAAGCGGTCACCGGACGACCGATCAAGTTTGTTGGCGTGAGCGAAAAGCCCGATGGCTTGCAGGCCTTCGACGCCGAGCGTATGTCTAATCGCGTGTTGGGCATGGGCGATATTGTCGCTTTGGTCGAGCAGGCGCGCGCTGCAATCGATGAAGATAGCGCCAAAGCGCTGGCTGATAAGCTCAAATCGGGTGCACGCTTTGATTTGGAAGATTATCTTGCCCAGTTGATGCAAATGCGCAAAATGGGTGGGCTATCCACCATGCTCGATAAGCTGCCCGCAGCCATGCAAGCAGCCGCGGGTAAGGCCGATATGAATAAGGCCGAGCGTGAACTAAAGCGCACCCAGGGCATCATCCACGCCATGACGCCTGCAGAGCGCGCCAAACCCGACCTGATTAAGGCCTCACGCAAACGGCGAATCGCGACCGGCGCTGGCGTCCAAGTGCAAGAAGTCAACCGCATGCTCGCCCAGTTCGACCAAATGCAAGGCATGATGAAAAAAATGCAAAAGGGCGGTATGGCCAAGCTTATGCGCAGCCTTGGCGGACTTGCAGGTATGGGCAAGGGCGGTATGCCTGGGGGCTTTGGCTCGTCGATGCCTATGCCGCCGCCCTCGGGCGGCTTTGGTAAACGCGGACGTTGATACGGGAAGTCAGGCGAGGCGCTGCTTTAGGAGCGCGATGACATCCTCAGGCGACAGGCTTTCAGTTTGCAGACCACGACGTGCTGTGAGTTCGACTTCACCTTTGGCAAGTCCACGATCGCCGATCGTCACCCGCCAAGGGACACCGATCAGTTCCCAATCGGCAAACATCACACCAGGTCTTAAATCGCGGTCATCGAAAATCGCATCGATTCCTGCCTCTCGCAAAGCCGCATAAAGGTTTTCACTCGCCACACGAACCGCCTGGGATTTGTTCAAACCCAAGGCCACGATCACCACGCTAAATGGCGCAATACTTGCTGGCCAAATCATCCCTCGATCGTCATGATTCTG
>VGHV01000077.1 GCA_016868095.1 Betaproteobacteria bacterium | reverse complement strand
GCCGGCTTTTCATCAAGAAGTCCTGTGATGGCCATATGAACGCAATCGGTCGGGGTGCCATTGATAAAGTAGTAGCCACTGGGTGCTTTGCGAACCGTTAGTGGCGCATCGAGGGTGAGTGAATTCGAAGCACCGCTTCGATCTCGATCTGGGGCGACAACCGTGACCTTGCCGAAGGCCTGCATGGCCTGGGCAAGCGCAGCAAGTCCCGGCGAGAGGTAGCCGTCATCGTTCGATACAAGTATGTGCATTGGTTTACCCCTCTGTTGGCCAGTCTTTAATATAAGCTTTGAGCATGCGGTTCTCGAAACTTTGCGCATCAAGCACGGCCCGCGCGACGTCGTAAAAAGAGACTACCCCGAGTAAGACTTGAGCGTCCATCACAGGCACATACCGATCATGATGCTCGAGCATCATCTTGCGTAGATCATTGACATCCATGTCAGGGCTGGCAATTCTAGGCTTTGGCTCCATGACTTCCGACGCTTTGATCAAGGACATGGTTGGCGTTGGTCCGACGCGATGCTCGCGTTGCCTTTGTGCCAACACTCGTAAGACCTCGCGAAAAGAAAGCATGCCAGCGAGGCGCCCTTGGTCCATTACAACCAGTGAACCGATATCCAGGTCAGCCATTACCGTCACGCACTCAGATAGCAGCGTCTCAGGACCAACTGTAAAAAGCGCTGTGCCTTTTACTCTCAAAATATCGCGTACCAACATGACTAGGTGGACCTATTCCTTGCTCCAATAAACGCCACATCAACTTGCGCACCCATCGGCGATTGCCACAGGGTCACTCTTTGCCAAGATTGCCCGATTGCAACAGCTCAACCATCGCGGATCCCTGATGCTAGCATCAGGACCTTGTTTCGATCACAGGATTAAGCCATGGCGAACGAAGATTACTATCGCTTTGACACACTTGCTGTTCATGCAGGTGCGTCGCCCGACGCAACGCATGGATCGAGAGCAACACCGATTCACTTAACAACTGCTTTTGTTTTTAAAGATTCCGATGCCGCCGCGGGTCTATTTAATATGGAGCAGTCAGGTCACGTTTATTCGCGTCTAAGCAACCCCACGGTTGCGGTGTTCGAAGAGCGCATGGCGGCGCTCGATGCGGGTGTTGGCGCGATTGCGACCGCAAGTGGCCAAGCGGCCCTGCACCTTGCCATCGCGACCTTGGCAGGATCGGGATCACACATTGTTGCTTCAACAGCACTTTACGGCGGCTCTCACAACCTCTTGCACTACACGCTTGCGCGCTTTGGCATTCAAACCACCTTCGTGACCCCGGGTGACTTTAAGGCCTGGGAGGCGGCTATACGTCCGAACACCAAATTGCTGTTTGGCGAAACGCTCGGAAACCCTGGTCTGGATGTGCTCGACATTCCACAGGTTTCGGCCATCGCACATCGGCACGGCATACCTTTACTTGTTGACTCGACCTTCACCACGCCTTGGTTGATTCGACCGATCGAATGGGGCGCTGATCTCGTATACCACTCAGCCACCAAATTTCTTTGTGGACATGGCACGGTACTTGGGGGCGTTGTCGTGGATGGTGGGCGCTTCGATTGGATGGCCAGTGATCGGTTTCCCGAGCTTACCCAGCCTTACGAAGGATTTCATGGCATGGTGTTCGCCGAGGAGTCGACGGTCGCGCCGTTTTTGCTTCGAGCCCGTCGCGAAGCTTTGAGGGACTTTGGTGCATGTCTCAGTCCAATGAATGCCTTCCAGATTTTGCAGGGCATTGAGACCTTATCGCTTCGCATGCAGCGACATGTCAGCAATACGCTCGAGGTCGCCCATTATCTTGAATCGCACGCTCAGGTTCGTAAGGTATCGTATCCTGGCCTCGCAAGTCATCCAGACCATAAGCTAGCCAAGCAGCTCATGCCCAAAGGATGTGGCGCGGTCTTTTCAGTTGAGCTTGCGGGCAATCGCGATCAGGGTCGTGCTTTCGTTGAAGCATTGCAAGTCTTCTCGCATCTTGCCAACGTCGGTGATGCGCGCTCGCTGGTGATTCATCCTGCCTCGACAACCCACTTTCGCATGGACGAGCAAGCGCTCAAAGCGGCAGGCATCGGCGAAGCAACCCTTAGGCTATCGATCGGTCTGGAGGATCCCGATGACCTAATCGACGACTTAAAGCGCGCCTTCCGTGTGGCGTTTCCAAAGAGGTGATGGCATGGAAGTGAAACTCGGTCAGAAAAGTGTTTATATCTATACCGGATCTAAGGCGTTTCGCCCGGAGCTACCATCGGTCTTGATGATCCATGGCGCACAAAACGACCACAGTGTTTGGATCATGCAATCGCGCTGGCTTGCGCATCACGGCTATAACGTTCTCGCCGTCGATTTGCCAGCTCACGGTCTTAGCGAAGGCCCTATTTGCGAGACTGTTCAGGAGATGGCTGCCTGGTGTGGCGACTTGCTAGACAGCTTGGATATCGGCGCGGCTGCATGGCTTGGCCACAGCATGGGTTCTCTGATTGCCTTGGAAGCTGCGGCCAGCAGGCCTGCCCAAAGCTGGGCTAATGTCTTACTTGGTTCAGCTTTTCCTATGCGTGTTTCCGATGCCCTGCTCGACGCCGCCCAACACGACGAACAAAAAGCCTTCGCCATGATTACTCGCTGGTCACACAGTGGGGTCACTCATTTGCCGGGCACGCCAGGCCCTGGATTTTCGATTTACAACCAGGCGCGCCGATTGATGGAGCGGCAAAAGCCAGGTGTTTTGTTCAACGATTTTAAGGCTTGTAACGCTTACAGCCGGGGTCTCGAATGTGCTCAAGTGATTAAGCAGCCCACCTTGATCCTTAGTGGAGCACTTGATCTCATGACCCCACCTAAAGCGGCTAAAAGCCTAGCTGAAACCATCATCGGCGCAGACATGCGAATCATCGAAAAAGCAGGTCACCAAATGATGGCTGAGCAACCCGATGCGGTTCGAGTGGCAATCGCCCGTTTCCTTGCAGACGCAGCATCCCGACGAGTATTGCCTCATGCTGAAGGCTAAGCCGCCATGCTACTAGCGCGCGTACCGCCTTCCAAGGCACGTAAGTCCGCTGCGATTGCAGGGGTGCTTCTCTGTTTGCTCGGCTTGGTGTGGGAACTTTGGCTGGCCCCATTGAGGCCTGGATCGCTTTTGTGGCTTAAGGTGATTCCGCTGCTTTTTTGTTTGCCTTGGATATGGCGAGGATCGATCGTGATGCACCAGTGGTGGTCCATGGCAAGCCTTGTTTATTTCACCGAGGGCGTTGTTCGAGCCACCACCGAATCTGGCATGAGCCAACACTTAGCCAGTCTCGAGGTGGTTTTGTCGACGGTCATGTGGTTTGCTGTGCTCACTTATGTTGCGGCCGTGCGCTGGACGGTTAAGAACCGTGCAAGTGAGGCATCAAACCAATCAATTCCCTGAGCCCGCAAAGCCTGCTGATCGGACAGGTCTCGACGAAAGATTCTTGCACCGGGCAAGCCCTGAAAGATTCCGAGCATGTGACGAGTCATCGATGCTAGCGGCATACCAAGCGCCATTTGCTTAATCATGTACGCACGGTAGCCTGATAACGCAGCCACAAGCCGATCGAGTGTCGTCCATGTCGGGTTTGAGTCTTTCGCCTCAAACCAAATTCGGTCGACCTCTGCCAAGAGGGCCGGCCGCTGATAGGCTGCCCGTCCTAACATCACACCGTCAAGCGAGCCTATCGCATGGAGCGCTTGGGCATGATCTGTCAATCCGCCGTTGAGCACAAAAACGCTGTCGGGAAACTGCTGTGCCAAGTCGTAGACCGCCTCATAGCGTAGGGGTGATACGTCGCGATTATCTTTAGGACTGAGGCCCTCAAGCCATGCATTTCGAGCATGCACAATAAAGTGGCGGCAGCCCTCATGGTGTAGGGTGCCAACAAATGCCTCAAGTAATTTCAAATCCTCATCGCGACCCAAGCCAAGACGATGCTTGATCGTGATGGGCAGGGAGACCGCATCCGCCATGGCCTTAAAACAGTCGGCAACCAAGCTGGGCTCGCGCATTAAGCAGGCACCAAATGCGCCGCGTTGGACGCGTTCGCTCGGGCAGCCACAATTCAAATTGATCTCGTTATAGCCCGAGGTCGCCCCAAGCTTTGCGGCCTTTGCCAAATCCTCAGGTTCGCTACCACCGAGTTGCAGCGCAACCGGATGCTCTTGCGGATCAAAGGCCAAATGTTTACCTGCATCTCCGTAAAGCAAGGCCCCTGTTGTAACCATTTCAGTATAGAGCCTGGCATGTCGAGAAAGCATACGGTGCAGATAACGACAGTGTCGGTCGGTCCAGTCCATCATTGGCGCTACACAAAAACGCCAAGATGCCTTGACCTTCGCTGCAGTTTCATCTCGTTTTGGCACAGTCATAGCACCAAGTCTAATTCAAGGCATCGCGACGATTGATTTAAGGCCTCGATGGCTTTGACGATCGTTTGCCAACTCGAATCTGCGTGTCTTTAACCCGCTTACCAATCGAGCCTCGCATGCATAAAAACTCACGCAAGTTTGCCGCGTTAGGACAGGAGACGAAATACGGCCTTCCCTCGGCGCCAAGTCGCTTTAAAACTCGCCGCTGGAGCAAGGCATGAAAGAAACATCGCCAGCGCTTATTGTTGTCGACCAGCAGGGCTTTGTTCACGAAGTGATTACCCTGTCTCGAGCGCTTGCGCTACACGCGCTTTCAGCGTTACGTGATCTTGAATCGCTCGAAGGCCTCAACGGCAGCAACGCTCAACTTCTAATTGACCCTGAAACCGTTGATCTCTGGGATCGACCTGGTTCGAGTCGAGAAATGTCAGACGGCCGCATTCGTCGGATACTTCGGACCTACGGTAACCAGATCCTTCTTTTCAGCACAAATCGTGACCGAAGACTAAACCAACGATTTCTTTCCCTCGGTGCGAGCGGACTGCTACATAAGACAGCCACAAGCAAGGAACTCTTTGCTCGGCTTGAGTCGCTTTGGTCAAAACGCAGGATGCCGCCAGGGCTATGTCAGCATTCCCGGCAAAGGCGCTATCACTTGGATCGAATAGAGGCTGGCAGGGAAACGCCGCGACGCCTTCGCAGGCATTTATCACGACGTCAATCCGAAGTGCTCAGCCTTCTCAAACAAGGCCTGCCAAACAAGCAAATCTCGAGTGAGCTTGGGCTGAGCCTTTCAACAGTGAAAACTCATGTTAGCGCCATCCTTCGAGCGATCGGCGCAAACAGTCGCGCTCACGCGGCCTTCAAAGCATCTTCATCAGATTTTTGAGCAAAGCGATATCGCCATCCGTATTGTACGGGTTGCCGCGCCTTCGTTATACCTTCGAGGCGCGCCTGGACTCTCGCCGTGCAAGCCAGATGGTTGAACCAAGAATCACAAGCGCACCGAGAAGCGTTGCGCTCGCAGGAACGTCGGCGAAAATAAGCCAACCAAGCAAACTCGCCCAAACAAGGTCCAAAAACTTAACCGATTGTGTCGATGAAATATCACTTACCCCGAATGATCGGGTTAAGCAATAATGTCCAGCGCTCCCTAAAGCGCCGCAAACAAGAAACCAAAACCACTGCAAGAGACTTAAATCTTTCCATACGATCAATGCCATTGGCAGACTAAACAGGGTTACCGTGATGGACTGCCAAACAACAATCACTTCAGGTCGATCGTAGCGCGTTAAAACCTTCGTCAAGAGGAAAGAGGCTGCAAATACGGGGGAACTCGCTAACATTAAGAGGTGATAAAGCCCTCCTGAGCCGGAAAGCTGTGGTCCAACGACGACCATGACGCCTGCAAGCCCGAGTACCGCTGCAAGCCATCGATCCCAACGTGCGGGCTCTTTCAAAAACCAAATCGCTCCAATCATAATAAATATCGGGCCCGTGAATCCGATTGCAGTCATGTCAGCAAGTGTGATCCTTGGCAGCGCTAAGAACCAGAGACTTAGCCCTAATGTGTGAAGCGCACCCCGCCAAATCTGACCCATCCAGTGATTTGGACGGTAGGCCACGAATCCCGTTCGAAGTATCAATGGAAACATCACCAGGGCGCCGAACAAGTATCTCAGGAACTGCGCCTGAAAAGGATGTAACTCAAGCGCGAGCCAACGCATGGTGGCGTTGAGCACTGAGAAAATGAATCCTGCAAGCGCCGTCCAAATCATTCCCCTGACAGTAGGATTTAGTCGTCGGAGCCTGCGGCTTGTCCGTCTGAGGACTAAGCGAATAGACCTCAGCCCTGAATCGATAGGCGGAGGGTCGTTGTGCGAAGACATGGCAGTAAATGGCGTCCCGTAGGGGATTCGAACCCCTGTACTCACCGTGAAAGGGTGATGTCCTAGGCCTCTAGACGAACGGGACCGTGTTCTTGGTGGAGGTAAGCGGGATCGAACCGCTGACCTCTTGCATGCCATGCAAGCGCTCTCCCAGCTGAGCTATACCCCCGACGAAGCTCGCTATTATAGCGTGAAGTATCGGAAGCACCAATTGCAATAATCTACCCTAAGCCAGCGAGAGTTCTTATGTCACAAGCCACACTGATCCCTGGACAAGCCATTGCGGCATCACTTCGCGCCTCCATTCGGAAAGAGCTCGAGCAATGGCCAGATACCAGGCCCCTTCCCTGCCTTGTCGTTATCCAGGTTGGCGAGGACCCTGCCTCATCGGTGTACGTACGGAATAAAGTGAGGGCCTGCGAGGAAGCCGGCATTATTTCCGAGCATCGCAGACTCCCCGCGGACAGTAGCGAAGAGGATTTATTACAAACCATTGAGGTACTTAATCAAGACCCAAATGTCCATGGCATCCTCGTCCAACTGCCTCTTCCCAAACATCTTCATGCAGCTAGGGTAATCGACCGTATCGACCCCAACAAAGACGTTGACGGCTTTCACCCGATTAATAGTGGCGCACTTTTTGCGGGACAGCCCAGGCTTGTTCCCTGCACGCCTGCAGGCGTCATGACATTGCTTGAGCATACCAAGCTGAATTTTCGCGGTGCAGAAGCCGTGATCATTGGCGCGAGCAATATCGTGGGTAAGCCTCAGGCCATGCTCTTACTTGCCGCTGGTGCAACCGTAACGCTTTGTAATAGCAAAACGAAGGATCTAAGGGCGCACTGCTTGAGGGCGGACGTGCTCGTTGCTGCGCTAGGCAAACCACGTTTCATTCAGGCCGACATGATCAAGCCAGGCGCAATCGTGATCGACGTGGGTATTAATCGACTCGATTCGGGTAAGTTGTGTGGAGACGTCGATTTTGAAGGAGCAAGCCAAAGGGCGTCATGGATAACGCCCGTGCCTGGCGGTGTGGGACCCATGACAATCGCCATGTTGCTTGCGAACACCTTAAAGGCAGCGCGCGGAAACTTCTGAATGAACTGCAAGGCGCTCGGTGATTTAAGGTTGAGGGTCAAGCGAATGTTCTCACTTAAGAAGGGTTTTTGACGGAAATCATCAAGCTCAACCAAAGAGTTCAGTTTAAGTAAGGCCTTGCAATTAATTAACTTCGATAACTACCAAAGACTTAGCAATGACAAATCCACTTCTAAATCTCCCACTGCATCCAGACTACCCAAGTATCAAGGCCGAGCATATTGAAGAAGCGGTTACTACACGTCTCGATCATGCAAAAGACCAGCTTAAAGCACTCGCACTCAAGGACGTCTCGCTGGGCTGGGAGGCAGTCATTTCACCACTTGATGAATCGCTTGATGCATTGTCGCGGTGCTGGGCGGTCGTTGGTCATCTAAACGCAGTCATGGATGAAGCCGCGTGGCGTCAGGCCTTCAATAAGATGCTGCCCTTAGTGACAGATTTCTATACGATGCTCGAGCAGGACCAAACCCTGCTTGCCGCCTGTCAAATGCTACAACAACAATTACCTAAGGGTAACCTAGCAGATCTGAACCTTCAGCGCAGCCGCAGTCTCGAACTCGCCATTCAAGATTTTCGACTTGCAGGCGCTGAACTTCCTGAAGAGAAGCGTCAGCAACTCGCGCAAATCATTAAGCAATTGAGCGAGAAAGGACAGGAATTTTCCGAGCATGTGCTCGATGCAATGAATGGCTCGTCTTGTCATGTTGAGGAGTCCTCAGGTCTCGAGGGACTGCCCGAGGATGTGATAGAGGCTGCAAAAAAAACCGCGCAGGAAGCAGGTCAAGAAGGCTGGCGTTTTACACCCCATATGCCTTCTTACCTTCCGGTCATGCAATACGCCCATGATCGAAAACTTCGCGAGCAAATGTATAGGATGTACAACACGCTCGCATCGGATCAGGGTGAAAGCCAGTTTGATAACGGACAGCTAATCAAGGAAATTCTGACGTTAAGAAAGCAAAGCGCAAACCTGCTTGGATTTTCTGATTTTGTAGCGATGTCACTTAAACCTAAGATGGCTAGCTCAACCGTTGCAGTACAAACATTTCTTATTGATTTACTCAATCGAGTTAAACCGCAAGCTCAGAAGGAATTCGCAGCACTCAGTGAGTTTGCGGCAAGACAATTAGGGATCGCTAAGCTTGAAGCATGGGATATCCCTTATGTTTCCCAACAGCTAAAACAGCGTCTTTATAGTTTTTCAGATCAAGATGTCAAGGCCTACTTCCAGCTAAACCGAGTTCTCGAGGGACTGTTTCAACTGATTCAGGATTTATTCGACTATCGATTTGAAAAAGTCAATCTGCCCGTGTGGCACCCTGATGTTCTATGTTATGCAATTTATGCTACTCCCAAAGTCAATGCTGCACCGTCCAAAAGTAATCGTGCCGAAGACGAAGTTAAGGTTCCACAGGTCGACATAAATCGTGCCGAAGGCGAAGATGATGTTCCGCTGGCCGAGGGAAACGGCCCCAAGGCTGGCGAAACAGCCAGAGCCTATGTTTATCTTGATCTATACGCAAGGCCCGGTAAGCGGAGCGGTGCTTGGATGAATGTTGCTGCAAATCGACGACTTTCGGCCAAGGGCATTACTGAGCCGATCGCCTGGCTGACCTGTAATTTCCAGGCACCGGTGGGCTCAAGGCCGGCGATGCTCACCCACGATGAAGTGACAACCTTGTTTCATGAGTTCGGACACGGCCTACACCACGTCCTGACTAATATGCAGGAACCGAGAATTTCTGGACTGAATGGCGTGGAGTGGGATGCTGTCGAACTGCCAAGTCAATTTCTAGAAAACTTTGCGTGGGAATGGGAGCAAATTCAAAAAATGACCGCGCATTTTGAAACTGGATCACCGATGCCCGAAGATCTTTATCAGCGAATGCTTCAGGCGAGACATTTT
>VGHV01000076.1 GCA_016868095.1 Betaproteobacteria bacterium | reverse complement strand
ACAGAAACTCTGTCATTAGCGATACTCTGTACTGCCTCTATGGCTACAGCACGCCACCACAGAAGGCATAACGTGGCTGATCGGGGACGACGTCTTGCGGGCCACTTGGCGGCCAGTTGATGGTCGAACTTTATACAAGCACAACGTCCTTTACCTGCGGGATAGGGCAAGCCGGCAATCACGACTGCCCCCCAGCCATCAGGGGCAGGAAAAAGCTGAGGATGAGAAGTTTGCGCATGAGCAAATGCTAGTACGAAATGAGGCGTTTGGCATCCACCGTGCGGTGTAATTCAGGCTTGTTGTTAGCAATCGGTCAGAGTCGGTACGATGGATCAATCCGCGTGCTATCCACCAAAGGCACAGTGGGTGCTGCTGCCTCTATCGAGTACGTTGTGGTCCAGGAGCCATGGACCATGATCTTCCAGCCACGAGCCACGAGCCAGGGCCAATGTTCCTTTAGGGCAGGCGATCGCGTAGCTTAACGGGCCCATGGGCCGGGGATCAGGGCTAATGGGCCGTGAATCGAGGCACAGGGGGGTGTAGCGCACAGAGGGTTGGAATGGATGGGAGCCTTTACAGGCTATTCCGATAACTTTTCCTTAAGGAGAAATGGTGATCACATATTCGCTTAAGAGAACTTTCGATAAACAGCACTAATCCTTACCAACTACCCCAACCTGCGATCTGCTCCTCCACAGGTTTGCCCCCTGTGATCTGCAAGGAGCATTAGCTAAAGGGTTCACGTTGCTCTGGCGTTGGCAACACTTGCAACCCGGTGTAGTAGGTGGTTGCCCCACTGTGCGCAACACCGTAGCCCCGTTCCCCAAGCCGTTGGGTCAGAGACTTCTTGCTCAGTGCTCTTGTGCCACCCTCCTTGCACCAAAAGCTATAGTTTGAATAAAGAATCCGCCGCTCAACACGGCCATTGGGGTCTTTAAGCGTGCGCTCCGCAAGAAATTCACCTACTAAATCGCTTTCTGTGCGGTATACAGCGATATCGCTGAGCATCCTCGGGCTGAGCAAGAGACCCTCCCGCAGATAGAGCCGAGCACCCTCAACAGCCCAACAAAGAATGCCGTCGCGTTCTTCAAATAGGGTCTTTTGCAAGAGCGGGTTTTGTTCTTCTTTAGAGAAAGTTCGAGAAAATGCGATAAGTACTATTCGGCGCCAAGTTGCAGGATCGTCTCCCGAAATGTTGGGCTTGTGGTTTGTGCGGACCCAAACGCAAAAGGTGGGCTTAAAAGTTATAAACTCTTGATATAGATGTCGGGCTGACATCGGCTCACGGCCCGCAAGCAGTTTGACAACTTGCTCATCAAGACGATCACCAGACTGCAACTCATTGACGCTTACGTACCGCATTCCTTTCAAGGCAGCTATGTCACTCCTTGGGGCGTTATCCCCGTTTCGTCGCTCATTGAGCAGAGATGGCGGAGCGGTGTGGGCGTAATCTCCCAACACTTCGTGGATAACGTTTGAGAAGACCGACTTTCCGTTGGCACCATTACCGTAGCAAATCACCATGATTTCGTCGCGCACTTCGCCTATCAGCGTTTTTCCAAGAAGTATTTGTACGCTACGAATAGTTTCCTCATCGTGATCGAAAACATCCAAAAGAAACTTTTGCCAGTTTGGGCAGACTGGGTCACTAACCCAGTGGGCTGCACAACGTTTGGTGATAAACATTTCGGGGTCTGGTGCTAGAAGCGACCCGGACTCAAGATCAACCACACCATTTCTTACGCCTAAAAGCATCGGGTGTGCATCAAGATCGTGTATTGAGATTGCTAGTTCGGGTTCAGAGGATGCAAGCTTCAGCATAGCCATTATCCCCCGCTCTGTGTGTGCATGCTTTGCGTCGGCCACCGCTTGTTTTGCTCCCGCCAATCTCTTCGCGCCAGCTTCTATCGCAGTTGCAAGTAACTCGATGGCAAGTCCTTTGGCAGCTTCGATCGCCTCACCACGCTCCGCTGGTACCCAGACGATGCCGTCCCAGCATAACCACTGCCGCTGCTTGTGCACAAAACAGAACTGTCCTTTGTATTTAATCGCAAAAAGCCGTGCATGTTTCAAGTCGCGAAGATGTTTCGGGTTAGCGGCACTTGCATCTTCCCCGTCGTACTCCTTAGCTGCATGTTCCTCTTTAAGAGTTTTCAGTACATTCCGTACAGTTCGTTGTCTGTAGTCCTTCCGCTTTTGCCATTTATCGCGTTTTGCAAGCTCAGACCGATTGAAAATGAGAGTCGAGACCTCTCCTACTTGATCGATTGGTACACCCTCTCGCAATAGCTCACGTCCGATAAGGAGTAACAGCTTGAAGTCTGCTTCAGACTGACTAGGGAGACCCTCTGTCTCTATCCCACGATTACTCCATAGATTGGTATGGTTTGTTCTGATCGTGCTTAGTACATTGATCTCGACCGCAATAAGTTCATCCTCAGACAGAAGCCGGGCTGAATCTGGCTGGTGCGGTCTGCCTGGTGTTTCTTGGCTAAAACTGTCTGAGCCTTGCTCTGCGCTGAGAAAAGCGACATACCGATTCACGAGTGCTTGATCGGTATGAATCATGGTTCAATCTCCTCAATAGAACGAACAAGGTGGCCAGTGATTGTTAAGAAGCGCAAGTTGTCGTAGATTTCAAGGTTTCCGCGTTTGTTATTACAACCTTGAGGCAAAGTTCCTTTAACGAAAATGCGTAGACCGTTGCCACTGGGTGATTGCTCGATATACGTTCCCGATGCGATAACGTCAGCGATCCATGCAACCAGCTCTGGTCGGTTAAGCAAGAGTTCCCTTCGATTATCGATATCGATGCCGATAAGCTCGTTGCCAGTCAAAAGGATCCCAATACCGGTATGCTTTTTGGCATTGAAAGCTGTCTTTACTGCTTCAAAACTCGACCACTGATCGCAGCTATTGACGCTGATATGCTTATCTGTCCTCGGGCATCGCGGAGCCTTCTTGTATTTCCCAGGTCGCGCTTTATCTGGCTCGGCACGCCAAACAGCCCAGGGTTGCTTGATTAAGGTTTCATCAATTGCATCAAAGTTTGGTGCTAGCCATTGGGTAGTCATGTACGACCTCTACAAAGTAGAAAAACTCAGAACGCATAAGCGGCTTTTGCTTTCTTCTTTCTAGATACTGAATCAACTCCATCGTCGGGTTGTACCCAGCTCGCTGGATGTCGCCTGCGCATCGCCGCAACTCGGCTGCGGAGCAAGATGGATGAGTGCGCGTTGCTGTGAGCGATAAGGACACTTACTTGCCCTTTGACTGAGAATCTGCCCACTCTTCTAGCGCAGACCGATTCCAAAACGTTATGCCCTCAAGCTTTTGTGGGCGAGGAAATTTCCCTTTCTTTATAAGACGCCAAAGAGTTGCTGGGGAGGCCGGCAAGAACTCCCGAAGCACTTCTGGTTTCCTAAGGAATCGGGACTTAGCCCCTGAGTGGTTGCGAATTTCATGTCGCATTTGGACGCTCCAATGTGTTTCATCGAAGCCCCGAGGTTACTAACCTTAGTTCCTGCGTAACCGGGTTACAGAGGATAAAACCCTACCTTGACATCAACCTTTTTTTAATAGTTGAAAGCCGCCTTGACAACTGGTCTCGGCTCACCGGCTTGGCATCTTCGTGACCACCCTGTTGTTCTGGATAAATCAAATCCCCCTCAATCTTACTGATCACGCCTTTGCCAACTTCCTCTTTGAGTAAATCCAATAGTTCGGGTAGTCTGATTTTGGGGTTCCCCTCGACAATGCGTCTAACAAGTTGGGTAAGCGGGCTCGCCAGGCGATTTCTTGGTTTCCTTGCGATCGTCGCTTGCCGCTGCCTCTTTTGATCTACCCAGGTTTGCAACAATGTTATTGCCCCGACAGCGTCGCCTGTACCGAAGCGCCGAAAAATCTTTTCTACGGTGGAGAGCGATGGATCGTCCGAATCCCACAAGGCCATTTCTGTAAGGATGCCCGCCTCAATAGCCTCTGCCTCTAAAGAACCTGGTTGAACCCCTTTCTTCAGCAGTATCAGGTCCATGATCCATCCAATTACTAAATGGGCCTTTGCCTCGGTGCGACTTTCTGGCAGCACTGCCAATGCCTTTTCAAATGCATCACCGAGATCGTTAGCCGTCACCTCGGACCATTGAGGCATGCTTTTAGCACTAGGTTTACCCTCGCTACTCATTGCTTAGCTGGCTTCCCTTTAAAAAATCGGCCCAATCAGTCATCATGGGTCGTCGCTTTTCGAGCAGATCACCGCGCCGATATGCCGCCTCCGTTGCGCTGGATACGGTATGCGCCAGCGCCATCTCAGCAACTTCGTTGGGGTAGGAGGTCATTTCAGCCGTCCAGTTGCGGAAGCTTGATCGCAAACCATGGGGCACAGCCTCAAGACCCATCCGACGCATAACGGCAGTCAGACTCATATCGGACAGAGCACCACCTCTAGTGCCCGGAAAAACTAGGTTTACGCCATTGACCCGTTTGATTGACTCAAGGATCAACAGGGCAGCATCTGACAGTGACACCCTGTGTTCTTTCTTTGCTTTCATTCGAGATGCGGGAACGGTCCACAACTTATTAATCAAATCAACCTCACCCCAAGTCATGCCGCGTACTTCACCAGACCTTGCTGCTGTTAGGGTTAGGAATTCCAGTGCCCTTGCGCTAACACCATCCATACCCCTTAATTGCTTCATAAATGCAGGCATTTCGAGCACTGTAATGGCTGCATGATGTTGAACGGGTGCAACCTTGCGCCTTGCAGGAAGCGTCAGCGCCAGGTGGCCCTTCCAACGTGCAGGGTTCGGACCATCTCGAAGTCCTTTAGCTGTCGCGTAATCAAGGATCACCTCTATCCGTCCTCTGAGTCGACTTGCAGTCTCAGTCTTCTTAGTCCAGATAGGTTCAAGCACTTTAAGGACCAGTGGCGTATCCACACTTGCAACGGTCACTGAGCCGATAACGGGAAAAGCATACGTCGACAAAGTCGTCACCCACTGTGCTGCGTGTTTCGGATTCTTCCACCCGGCCTCGTGCTGCGCAATGTACTGCTCTGCAACTTTACTAAAACTCACAGCCTTAGCTTTGGCAGCGCGGAGCGCTGATCGCTGACGCTGCTTTTCTTCGACTGGGTCTAGACCCGAAAAGATCTTATCCAGGGTCGCTCTAGCGCGATCCTTTGCCGACGAAAGTAACACCGAAGGGTATCCACCTAAACCGAACTCCCGACGCTTTCCAGCCACCATGGTTCGAAGCACCCAAGCTCGTTGGCCTTCGGGATAGACTCGTAAAGCTAAGCCAGCGACTCCGCCGACTGCATGAGTACCAGGTTTCGTGAGCTTGCTGACAGCTAGCGGCGTGAGCTCCTGTGCAACTTTTGGCATCTTTCATCCTATCCACCAAAAAAGATGAGATTTGATGATAACTGATGACGCGACTCGACACTAGGAGAACAACGTCTTCATAGAGAAAAAAGCAAAAAAATAGCGCCCATCAGAGGCGCCACTGGCGGAGGCGGTGAGATTCGAACTCACGGAGGGCGTAAACCCTCGCCGGTTTTCAAGACCGGTGCATTCAACCGCTCTGCCACACCTCCGAAGACCTCAATGATAAACCATGCTACATCGGCGGATTGTCCTTCCAATAGCTAGCGGGATGAAAAGTTGGCCATTCGGCCAAACCATCGTGTATTCGAGCAAGCCAAAGGCTTGCAATTTGGGTCTTCACATCGGGTAACTGATGCTGTGCAATCGCTTCAAGCAAGCTTTCAAGCGTGACCCAATGCAATTGCAAACGCTCACCCTCATCGAGTCGCTGCTCAACCGGGCTTAGGCCTTTACAAAGCCAGATATCCATCAATTCATCGGCAAAACCGATCGCCGGAAAAATGCGCGTCAGAAAAGCCCAATCTTGGGCCTGATAGCCCGCTTCCTCGGCAAGTTCACGCACGGCGGTCTCGATGGTTGCCTCGCCAGGATCGCGCTTGCCCGCGGGGAATTCTGTGAAAATAGCGCGAGGCGCATAGCGGAATTGTCGCTCGACCAAGACCTGTCCACGATCATTGATCGGAATGATTGCTGCGGCACCAGGGTGTTTGATGTACTCGCGCTGATGCATTGAGCCATCGATCTGACTGACCCGGTCACGCGAAACCGAGAAAAAATGGCCTTTGAATACTTCCTCGGAACTAACACATCGCTCTTCTAACGAAACTTCTTTAGAACGATCAAATATCAGCATTGCCACGCAGACTTATTCGGACCAAAACACGCATAACCTGAAATGCGGCTAGAGCGCCTCCAAAGCACTGCTAGCGCACAACCATTGACAGTTGAATCGCCTCAACGCAAAGCGTTAATAGTGGCCCAGGCAACAGACCCAGCACAACAACAGCGATACCGTTAAGGCCCAGCATGAAGCGGCCGTCTGCTGCAGGCTCAGGCGTTGAGATATCGCTCGGCGCATCAAAGTACATCGTTTTTACAATGCGCAAATAATAGAACGCACCGATGAGTGACATCATCACGGCAAAGACGGCTATCCATAAATGACCCGAAACGATGACAGCTTCAAGCACGATCAACTTTGCATAAAAACCGACGGTGGGTGGAATACCTGCAAGTGAGAACATCAACAAAAGCATGACGAGCGCCATCCAGGGACTGCGCTTGTGCAATCCCTTCAGATCATCGATTGCTTCACACTCAAAGCCTGACCGAGCCATCAGCGCAATCAATCCGAAAGTACCTAAGGTAGTGATCACATAAGTCATGATGTAGAACATCGATGACCCATAGGCAAGCGGGGCCAATTGGAAGGATCCATCAACCATGCCAGCGATCAGCCCCAAGAGTACGAAACCCACCTGAGCAATACCCGAGTAGGCAAGCATGCGCTTAAGATTCGTCTGCGCAATCGCGATCAAGTTGCCAAAGGCAAGCGAAAGCCCAGCAAGAATCAGCATCATGTGCTGCCAATCAACAACTACGCCGGGCAAGCCCTCAACAAGCAGACGGTAAGCCATGGCAAAGCTTGCTAGCTTAGGGCCTGTTGCAATAAGAAGGGTTGCGCCCGTCGGCGTACCTTGGTAAACATCAGGCACCCACATGTGGAAGGGAACCGCGCCAAACTTAAACGCCAAACCGCCCACGATAAAGACAAGACCAAACACCAGGAATGTCTTGTCCTGCTCGGCGCGGCTCACCAAACTGATATCACTTAAATCCAGACTGCCTGAGGCTCCGTACAGCATCGACATCCCGTAGAGCATAAAGCCCGATGCGAGCGCTCCCAGCACAAAGTACTTCATCGCTGCCTCGGAAGCAGCCCGGTCATCTCTACGCATGGCAGCAAGCGCGTAGAGTGACAAGGACATCAACTCAAGGCCGAGGTACATCACGAGCATATTGGCAGCAGACATCATCACCATTTGCCCCAGAAGCGCAAACAAGGCAATGACCTGAAACTCACCCCGGGGCACCGGGCGTTCGATGTTATAGCGTCTTGAATAAACCAAGGCGATGAAAAGCGCAATCGTCGACGCCATTTTAAGTACAGCCGATAGCGCATCAACCACAAAGGTCCCGCCGAAAGCGGTTTGCGCTGGCCCGCCTGCCTGCCAGACAAGCGCGCCAAACACGAGCAACACGCTAAATTGACTCAAACGCTCAACCCAGGCACGTTGCGCTTCCTTGAGCATCGCGTCGGCAAGCAGTACGGCGCAGCCCATGACCAGCAAGATAATTTCTGGAACGAGTGCGGTGAGATTGAAATCGGCCATAGGGTTCACTTGATCTTTGAAACCGACACATGCTCTAAGAGCGCACTCACCGAGACCTCGGTGACGTCGGTGAAAGGCTTGGGTTGAAAACCCATCCACAGCGTGAGCAGCGCAAGCAACGCCAGTATGACAAACTCGCGAGCATTGATGTCTTTAAGCTTTGCAACGTCTTCGTTGGCAATCGGCCCGAAAACAACACGCTTGTACATCCACAAGGAGTAAGCAGCGCCAAGAATTAAGGTCACTGCAGCCGCAAATGCAGTCCAAGGGTTGAAGGACACAGCCCCGAGCAAGACCATGAACTCACCGACAAAACCTGATGTTGCTGGCAGGCCTGCATTGGCCATACTGAAAAATAAAAAGAACGCTGCAAATTTTGGCATGGTGTTGACCACACCACCATAGGATGCGATCTCACGGCTGTGCATCCGATCGTATAAGACGCCGATACACAAAAACATAGCCCCCGAGATGAAACCGTGCGAAATCATTTGGATGATTGCGCCTTGCATCCCGAGTTGGTTGAACATGAAAAAACCAAGGGTGACGAAACCCATGTGTGCAATTGACGAGTAGGCCACCAACTTTTTCATATCGGACTGCACAAGCGCAACAAGCCCGATGTAAACCACTGCGGTCAGCGACAGGCCAATCACAAGCCAGCCGAGTTCCTGACTTGCATCAGGCGCAATGGGTAAGGAAAAGCGCAAAAAGCCATAGGCGCCAAGCTTCAGCATGATCGCGGCCAGGACCACCGAACCGCCGGTCGGCGCCTCAACGTGTGCATCGGGCAACCAGGTATGCACGGGCCACATAGGGACCTTGACAGCAAACGCTGCAAAAAGTGCAAGAAAGATGAGCACCTGCTCTTGCATCGATAAGGGCAAGGCATGCCAGTCGGTGATTTGGAAACTCCCAGCACTCAGGTAGAGATAAATCAAGGCAACGAGCGTGAGCAAGGAACCGGCAAGCGTGTAGAGGAAAAATTTAAAGGCTGCGTAAACACGGCGCGGCCCCCCCCAGACACCGATAATCACGTACATCGGAATCAGCGTGGCCTCGAAGAACACGTAAAACAAGAGCCCATCGAGTGCCGTAAACACCCCGATCATCAGACCGGAGAGAATCAAAAACGAAGCCATGTAAGCGGCCACATTTTCCTCGATCACTTCCCAGCCTGCGATCACCACAATGACTGTGATGAAAGCTGTGAGCACAATAAACCAAACCGACAAGCCATCCACACCGAGGTGATAGTAGGCATCGAGCAGGTCAATCCAGATACGTTTCTCAACGAACTGCATCTCAGCGGTTGATGAATCGAACTGAATGATCACCGGTAGCGTGACCAGGAATCCAATCACCGCACCCACCAAAGCAATGCCACGAACAATTCCTGGACTTCTATCATTACCGAAAGCAAGCAGCACCAGGCCAAAGGCGATTGGTACCCAGATCGCCGCGGTTAAGAGCAAATGTGATTCCAAGATGGATCCCGTCGAGTTCTAGCGATTAGCGATCGGCACGAACCAGTACAACAGGATCGCGACGCCCACAATCATGGCAATGGCGTAGTCGTAAATAAATCCGGTCTGCAGGTGT
>VGHV01000075.1 GCA_016868095.1 Betaproteobacteria bacterium | reverse complement strand
GCAGTGGTGTATTCACTTACCGCCCATGGTGCGATGATTGCAAGGCATGTGTCCCCGTCAGGGTCAAGGTTGGCGAATTCAAAGCGAACCGAAGCCAGCGCCGAGCGTGGAGAGCTCACGAAAATCTGTCGGTGTCTTTCGTTCCGCTTACTTTTTCGGCTGAGCACTACGCCTTGTATCTGAAATACCAGAGTCTTCGCCATGCCGGTGGCGGTATGGATCAGGACAGTCGTGATCAATATGCTCAATTTCTATTACAAAGCCGCGTTCGTACCCATCTGATTGAGTTTCGCGAGCCCGCGGATCAACGATTACGCATGGTGTCGATCGTCGATCAGCTAGCCGATGGCTTATCGTCTGTATACACATTCTATGACGCATCTGAAGCCAACGCTCGATATGGCATTTACAACATTATCTGGCAGATTCGATGGGCCCAACAATGTGGCCTTCCTTTTCTTTATTTAGGCTATTGGATTCGCGAAAGCCCAAAAATGTCCTACAAATCGGCGTTTCAGCCGATGCAGGGCCTAAGACAAGGTCGTTGGACCGCGCTCAACTCGGACTAAGGAACTGCGCACGCAGGTAGCAGAAAAACCATGATTAACCTCTACCCTGCTGCTCGGACCTTGTTATTTCAACTCGAGGCCGAGGCAGCCCATCACCTCGCTTTATCGCAACTGCAGGCCCTCGAATCGAGTGGACTTTTAAAGCACCTGCTTGATAAGCCTGTTGCTGACCCAATCACGGTGATGGGCTTGCGCTTATTTAACCGTGTGGGCCTTGCGGCAGGCTTAGACAAGCATGCAGCACATATCGATGCCTTCGCGCGACTTGGCTTTGGATTTATCGAAGTCGGCACGGTGACCCCGCGCGCACAACCCGGCAACCCAAAGCCTAGAATGTTCAGGCTCACAGATCATCAGGCGCTTATCAACCGCCTTGGTTTTAATAACGAAGGCCTCGACGCCTTTCTTCGCCATGTACGCGCAAGGCAATGGCAAGGTCCGATCGGACTTAATATCGGTAAAAACGCTTCAACGCCCATCGAGCAAGCTGATGAAGACTACCTGAGCTGTCTCGATGCGGTGCACGCCCACGCGGATTATGTGACCGTTAACATCTCATCACCGAATACTAAGAATCTTCGTCAATTACAGGCAAGCGATGCGCTTGAATCGTTATTAAGAAAATTGCGCAAATCCTGCGATGCGCTTGATGCGCGCAAAGGCAGCAAAGTACCGATCGCTTTAAAAATCGCACCTGATCTTGAGTTTGATCAGATCGATGAGATTGCCCGATTGCTGCAAAGGCATGCCATCGATGGTGTGATTGCTACCAACACAACGCTGGCAAGAGACCAAGTTAAGGATTCAGCCCATGCCGATGAGGTCGGTGGTTTATCGGGAGCGCCGCTGCTTGAAGCTTCAAACAGGGTTATTAGCCGCCTTCGAACTGCGCTCGGACCAGACTTTCCAATTATTGGTGTTGGGGGCATTCTTAGCAAAGAAGATGCTTTGCAAAAGATCAAAGCAGGTGCAAACCTTGTACAAATCTATACCGGTCTGATTTATAAAGGACCGAAGCTCATCTACGAAACAGCAAAGTATTTACGCGATTACAGCCCAAAGGCGTTGAGTTAGCTGCAGATGCCACCCACTACGAAGGCCTGCAAGCCTGCCGGCCTGCGACTTCACAAACACAAGGCCTGCAAGCCTGCCGGCCTATGACGTCACTATCCGCGGACGCATTCGAGCGGGAAGTTCAAGAGCTTGTCCATGAGGTGTTGTCTCGGCAATCTGTGTCCAGGCAGAACGTAGCCTTGCTAACTCAAGCGGAGCGGCCAACGCCTTGTCGCGAATAAGCCGCTCTAAGGCGTATAACCAGTGACTCCAGGCTTCGGTGTCGCCCTTTGCCTCTTGGTCAAGGATCACAGCCCCAAGTGTCTGGCTCCACTCCGGCCAGGAAAAGCAGCCCTGTTCGTGAAGCGACACAACCATGGCAAACACGCTGGCCTGCCATGGCTCGTTGAAAACCTGCGGGGGCTCCATACAGTCGCTCACGGTATCGGCTCAAGCTATCGGGTTAAATTTGCCACTTAGCATCGCGGCGCAAGATAAGATTCCCATAAGTCGGCACTGACGAGGTCAGCCGTTCCATCGTCGCCCCACAAATCTCGGCCCTTGAACACAACGGTATAAAGCGCTTGGGGAGCCTCTTCACCAGAAACTGCATGACGATCGGGAAAAACATGAAAGCCATGATATCGATCGATCATGCCTTGCTTTCCGCGCAAATACCTCGGACAACGGGTGTGGGTTGGTGGGTTCATGGCGCGGACCATGACGGCATCGCCCGGTTTAAACACAGGACAAGACCCGCCTTCGCGTTCGGTGGGTGCACCCCTCAACAGGGCTTGCTTCACATCCTGCGGAGCGAGTTGATTGAGGCCGAGTGCACCTGCATTGGCTTGAGCTTGGAGGAGTCCACGATCTTGCAATAATTTTTCGAGCGCTTCAAACCATATACCGTAATAGCCTGCCTGCAAATAACGAAGCATCGGCAATGACTCACGTGCAGCCCTCGCTTGATCAAGGTTCCACTGTTTAGTTGCGCCCATGGCAAGCGTCATCGCAAAGGCACGCCTTTCCCATTCATCGTGAAAACATGCATCGTCTTGATCGAGCACCAGTGGGCCAAAGCCATCCATGCCACCCATATCGTGAATGCTATTCATCATCAAGTCCTAACAAGCGCGGTGCCAATCATGGCGTCACGATGAACAAGACCAGCCAATGCCTCAAGGGACCAATCCTCGGTGCCCTCCGGGCGCATCGGAATCACCAAATATCGAATCTCTGCGGTCGAATCCCAGACACGAATCTGTGTCGATTCAGGCAGATCCAATCCAAAGGAGCGAAGCACCTCGCGCGGCCTGATGACGGCTTGAGAGCGAAAAGCCGATGACTTGTACCAGGCTGGTGGAAGTCCTAACACCGGCCAGGGGTAGCAAGAACAAAGTGTGCAAACCACGAGATTGTGTTGCTCGGCGGTGTTCTCCACAGCAACAAGATGCTCACCCTGACGGCCACGATAGCCCATCGAGGCCACCGCCTCGGTTGCATCTTCTCGCAAGTGCTGAGCAAACGATTCGTCCGTCCAGGCCCGCGCTACAACTTTGGCTCCGTAATGCGGTCCAACCTCATGTTCATAAGTTTGTATCAGTCGCTCAAGTGTTTCTGGGTGTACGTAGCCCTTCTCCACCAAGAGACTCTCTAAGGCCTTGACCCTAATTTCTATATCGCTTAAAGGGCGTTCATCGTGTTGGTGAGTTTGTGTGCCACCCATATCTCTCAACCTCAAAAAACTTAATTCGGCGACCCTAGCGCGGCGACTTCGCTGCAGACTTGCGTTGAGCCCATTGCACACTAAAGGGCTTGCCTCTGGGTGCTGGCAAATCACGATGCTCTGTCCAAGCACCCGCGCCAGGAACATGACGCAGGTGCGCTCTAGCGCCTGCGTACCAGCGCAAAACTTGCGACGCAGCCCGCGTGCTCAGTCGGTAAAGACTTGGTCGTCGTGCCAAAAAGCCCCACGCTGCCAGACCGAGCCGCTCGCCGAGTGGGCGCAAACCCCGCTCGAACTGCCTCTCGCGTAATTTACGGAGCAAGTCGGGTAATGGGATTTTCATCGGACAAACCACATGACACTCACCGCAAAGCGTTGCCGCCTGTGGTAAGTCGAGGGTCTTTTCAACCCCAACATAAGCCGGCGTTAGCACGGAGCCCATCGGCCCCGGGTACACCCAACCATAGGCGTGACCGCCGACTTTTTGATAAACCGGGCAGTGATTCATGCATGCACCACAACGAATGCAACGCAACATCGCCTCAAAATCCCCACCTATCAATCCGCTCCTGCCGCCGTCGACCAAAATCACATAGTGGTGTTCGGGACCGTCAAGCTCGCCCGCAGCACGGGTACCGGTAAGAATCGAAAAGTAATTTGAGATTGACTGACCAGTTGCCGAGCGAGGCAATAAACGGGCGACCATGGCCAGATCCTCCAAGGTAGGAAGAACCTTTTCAATACCCGTCACAGCAACATGTACACGCGGCACGATCGTGCACATGCCCTCGTTACCCTCGTTGGTAAACAGTGCAACCGAGCCGGTTTCGGCAATCACAAAGTTGCCACCCGACACGCCCATATCTGCGCTAAGAAAATGAGGCCTCAAGACTTCTCTTGCCTCACGGGTCATTTCATTGACTTCGGTCAGTCGCGGCTTCTGGTGGACCTTGGCAAAAAGATCAGAAACCTCATCCTTATCTTTATGAAGCACTGGCGCAACAATGTGCGATGGCGGCTCATTGTTGTTGATTTGGAGGATGTACTCGCCCAAGTCGGTCTCGACAGGCTGAATGCCCGCCGCTTCAAGCGCGCGATTTAGCGCCATTTCCTCGGAGACCATCGACTTTGACTTCGTGACCTTGCGGACTTGATGCCGCTTTGCGATGGCAACAACCAATTTGGAGGCCTCCGCCGGCGTTTCGGCCCACAACACAGTCGTGCCCCGACGGGTGGCTTCCTGTTCAAAACGCTCAAGCCAAATGTCAAGATTGGCCAGGGCCCGACTGCGACGTTGAACAGCGTCGTCTCGCGTCGCCTCAAAGTCGTCTAACTCGGCAATCGCTGCTGCACGACCGGCCACCCATTTGGTCGAAAGCTTCCTCAGATTAGCCTGTAGCCTTTGGTCAGCGAGCTTTTGACCGCTGCGAGCCTTGAAATGCATCGACTGGACTTGCATCAACCCTCTCCCTGGCTGGCGGCTGCCGTGCCGGCAGCTTGCTGATACTCACCGACCAGAACTTCCGCCACATGCATTACGCGGGTTTGCTCATCGCCGCATCGCCGCAAGCGGCCCTCAAGATGCAACATGCACCCCAGGTCACCCATCACCACACAGTTTGTACCTGTTTGCTGGATTTGTGCGATTTTTTCATCGGCAATCGATGCGCTAATCGCGCCGTATTTCACCGCAAAACTGCCCCCAAATCCACAACAGGCGCGCGAATCCTGCATCTCTTTGATCGTCAGGTCGGGCATATGCTTGAGCAATTGTCGAGGTTGGGCCTGAACGCCTAATTCGCGTAAGCCGCTGCAAGCGTCGTGATAAGTGATTGCACCGCGAAAATTTCCCGGTGGCTTTTGCATCCCGCAGACGTCGACTAAAAAGCTGCTTAGTTCCCAAGTCCGCTCGGTCAGCCTTTGCATGCGGATCCTCAGATCAGGATCGTGGCGAAAAAGTTCACTGTAGTGCTTGCGAACCATACCGGCACAAGAACCGCTTGGCACCACCACATAGTCAAAAGACTCAAACATGCCGAGCCATTGCAGAGCAAGATCGCGCGCAACATGTTGATCGCCCGCATTGAAACCGGGTTGACCGCAACAGGTTTGTGCAAGCGGCACCTCGACTTTGCAACCGGCGTCTTCGAGAAGCCTCACGCTTGCAAAAGCAATCTCCGGGCGCATCATGTCCACCAGACAGGTGTAAAACAAAGCGACCCGGAGGCTGGCTAACGGGGGTATTGTGCTTTCAACACCCAGGGTTGGCTCGTTTGACCTTCGCGCGCCACTTGGCACCGTCGATGCCGTATCGGTTTGGTTTATGCGTTGTTCCATAGCTGAATGATATATAGTCCGGCCGATCATGGCACGCAGCAAGCAATTTATCTCTGCGCTTAATGAGCCGCAGTGCAAATCGAGCGCCATTCAGGTGATTGACCGAATGGTAAGCCTGCTTGATGTGCTCTCGCAATCCAGCGAACCGGTTTCCCTCAAAACCCTTAGCCTCTCGACGGGACTTCACCCGTCGACAGCTCATCGGATTCTGAATGACCTGGTAGGAACGCGTTTTGTTGAGCGTATCGAAACAGGCAGCTATCAGCTGGGCATGCGCTTGCTCGAACTGGGTAACCTGGTCAAAGCGCGACTCAACATCCGCGATGCAGCCATGGGACCCATGCGCGAGTTGCATTTAAAAACCGGCCAACCTATCAACTTATCGATTCGGCAAGGCGATGAAATTGTTTACATTGAGCGTGCCGTATCCGAACGTTCTGGGATGCAGGTGGTACGTGCCGTGGGTGGCCGGGCACCGCTCCACCTGACCTCGGTGGGTAAGCTTTTTCTTGCCGCAGACGATGTCAAAACCCTGCGCTCTTACGCGATGCGGACCGAGCTTATGGGTCAGACCGCGAATTCGATTACTGAGCTCAGTCGTCTTGAGCTCGAGTTATCGCAAGTCAGGACCATGGGCTTTGCGCGTGACAATGAAGAACTCGAACCCGGCGTTCGATGCATTGCCGCGGGGATTTACGATGACACAGCGAGACTGGTCGCAGGTCTGTCGATTTCGGCGCCTGCAAATCAGGGCCAAGATGCTTGGGTGACCTGGATTTGTGAAACAGCTCGGAAAATATCGGCTTCTCTAGGCTACGACGGCCCTTCTCGTGTCCGTCAAGACTAGGCTTTAATTTACGAGTATTTCAATTCGATCCAGTGCCGCAGTCTTTGCGCGTCGGCAAAGCGAGCGAGCTTTTGCTTGGCATCAAGCAGCACCATGACCATGGCCTTGCCTTCGATACGCACTTGCATGACTAAGCAATTGCCGGCTTCGGAAATATAGCCGGTCTTTTGCAATTCAATATCCCATTTGGGATTGTGGGTGAGCCGGTTCGTGTTGCGGTAAGCGAGGGTTGACTTTCCCGAGCCAACATGGAGCCCTGGCGATGTTGAGTACTGCCTAATCAGTGGGTAATCCCCCGCTGCTTGGACCATCCTCGCTAAATCCCTGGCGGTCGAAACATTTCGACTGGATAAGCCAGTCGGTTCAACAAAACGGGTGTCAGCCATGCCAAGCATGCGTGATTTGGCATTCATGGCTGACACGAATGCCTGCAAGCCCCCTGGGTAATTGCGTCCGAGCGCGCTTGCAGCCCTGTTCTCTGATGACATCAAAGCCAGGTGAAGCAACTCAGCTCGACTGAGCCTGGTACCAACCCGAAGCCGAGAATGCGTACCCTTTTCACTATCGATATCATCCTTGGTGATTTCAAGCACCTGATGCAAGTCCTGCTGGGCATCGATAACAACCATCGAGGTCATGAGTTTGCTAATCGAGGCAATCGGCAAGACCACATCAGCATTCTTTTCAAACATGACTTTGCCACTGTCTGAGTTCATCACGTAGGCGACTGATGAACGCAAATCAAGTGGATCATCGGTCGCGTGCAAACCGAGTTTTTGCCCATTCGAAGGCCTTGCAATTGGCGCATCTGAGGCCTGGCCCGAAGCCGCAGCCGACTGACTAGCCGAACTCGCTTGAGATGCACTTGAAGCAGCACCCGCTGCTGCCGCACCCGCAGCGGCGGCAGCCAGGGTTTTCTTCTTATTGAGCATGCTCGGGCCGCCGCTTTTGAGGTCTTTGCGACTGGGCTTCGCAGCAAATCCTCGCGTGGACGAGCCAGACTTTTTAGCTGCTGGCTGTGCTGGCTTTTTCTTCCCGCTGTCCTGGTTTTTCACCCTCGGCTGTAGGGCTCCTGCGCGCTCTTTGGCGTGGAGGGTTTGCGCCTCAAGCTTTGGCGCAAGCGTGATCACAGTAAACGCTATAAAAAGCGAACTAAGCAAACGGCGTACAAGCATCATGTTGATCTTTTGACTTCAGGCGGCTTGGTGGGCTTGAACAAACCTTGCAAACTCGCTTGCAGGCACTCTTTCAGTAATCAATTGATTTTCAATAGCAGCCTCGTCGGCATATCCAAGCGCCATGCCACAAACCAGTTCCTTGCTATCGTCAAGGCCCAAAAATTCAGTGACGACCGCTTGCAGACTGAGCCATGCTGCTTGCGGGCAGGTGTCGAGTCCATGGCCTCGGGCGGCGATCATCAACGACTGCAAAAACATCCCGTAGTCGAGCCAACTTCCTTGCGAGAGCAATTTGTCAATCGTGAAGAACAAGCCTACTGGGGCATCGAAGAAGCAATAATTTCTTGCATGCTGTCTATGCATTGCTTGCTTGTCGGCTTTACCAATACCCAATAAAGCATAGAGGTCGAACCCGACCTTGCGTCGACGATCGAGATAAGGCGATACCCACTGCTTCGGGTAGTAGTCGTAGGGTTGGGGTTGCGCCGCCATCGCTTGAGGATCGTTAAAGCAGGCCTGTGCTCGTTGGACCAATTGATCGAGCGCTTCGCCTTTTAAGATGTGGACCTGCCAGGGCTGCGTATTGGTGCCGGAGGGGGCACGTGCTGCAAGTTCCAGCAAATGGCGTATTAATTCATCAGGAACTTCCCTGGGCAAAAAAGCGCGTATCGAACGGCGCGTCAGGAGCGCCTGGTCAACCGGATGTTGCGTGTCGTTCAAGAGATGTCCTTTCTCAAGACCTAATCAAAATAGATTCAAGCACCTGTCGCAAGGCTTGCGGGAGGCTTTTCGGGCGTCTTTGATGCCGATCGACATAAACATGCACAAAATGGCCTTCAGCAATGGCCCTTTCCTGTCCAACAGCGAAGTCATCGAGTGCGTCACCGGCCTCAGCACGGAAGAGACCAATTTCATAGCGAACACTGCTATTACCAATGCTTGCAACCCGCAAGCCCGCTATAACCCGCTCTGGAAATGAGATCGGAGCAAAGTAGCGGCAACCGGTTTCAACCACCAGGCCGATCACCTCCCCGCGCTCAAAATCCAACACATTGTTTTCCAGCAAGAAATGATTCACGGTGGTGTCAAAAAAGGCGTAGTACTGGACATTATTGACATGCCCGTAGACGTCATTGTCATGCCATCGCGTGGTGATTAGATGTAGATGCGGGTAGTCGCTGCGTAAGCTTCGCTCTGTTCTTGAAGTCATGACGTTATAACAATCAACAGTGGCGCGACGGCCCATATAAGCTCGGTGGGCAAATCGACAGTTCTTAATATGCCTCTATTCTCGCACGATGTTGCGACGCCGCCTTAGTCGCAAGCCGAATCGTCTTAACATGAATCTCAATCGTGTCATCGATCGGACTTGCGTAGCCGCCACCCATTGTGACCACGCAAGGCAATCCTCGATCGCTACACCAGTCAAAGACCATGCGATCACGCATCGAAATCCCATCCTTACTGAGCGCAAGTCGCCCTAAGCGATCGCCCGCAAAAACATCGGCACCTGCGATGTAAAGCACCCAGTCGGCTCGAAATCTTCTCGATACCTCTGACAAAGCTTCTTGCAGGCAAGCCAAGTAAGCATCGTCGCCAGTCCCGTCCTCCAAAGGCCAATCTGAGTCGCTCGCTTCCTTTGTGAACGGAAAGTTTTTTGCACCATGCAGCGAAAGCG
>VGHV01000074.1 GCA_016868095.1 Betaproteobacteria bacterium | reverse complement strand
CCGGCAAAGCGGTAAAAACCTGCCCAACGGCTACTTTAGTTTTAGCCAGGGCTGCAAATTAGGGCTTTTACTTAGCCTGAAAAGTGGACGAAAAAACGAGCTAGGCGCAGGCCAAAGGGAGCTAGCGTGTCAGAAGAGACCGAACAGCAGGTAGAGCGGCCCAAGTCGCTTGCCGAGCAGATCAAAGAAGGGGCGAAATCGGCAGGAAAAGCGCCGATGAGCTATGACGACCTCGACGGCGCCTCAAAGGCGGCAGTGGTTTTGCTTTCGGTGGGCGCCGAGGTGGCTGCTGACGTATTACGTCAGGTTACACCTATTGAGGTGCAGCGCATTTCGAGCAAGATGGCCATTGTGCGAGCGCTGAATCGCGACATGCTTTTACAAGTTTTGCGGGACTTTAAGGAAGCAACGATCAGCAACGCACAGGTTGCCTTCGACACTGACTCGTTTATGCAGAATATGCTGCAAAAGGCGCTCGGTTCTGAGGGGGCTTCGGACCTGCTCGGCAAGCTAGAAGCTGCGATCGACATGTCGGGTCTCGATGCGCTCAAGCGCCTTGATCCAGACGTTGCTTATGAAATTCTTAAAAACGAGCACCCGCAGGTTTTAGCAACCATCATAACGTTCTACGAACCACCACAAGCCTCTGCGCTGCTTAAATTGTTCCCCGCTGAAATCCGCAATGAGGTTGTGCTCAGAGTCGCCTTGCTCGAGAAGGTCCAACCCGCAGCGCTCAAGGAACTCAACGAAACCATGATGAACGTGGGCGCGCAAGACTCGAAGCGTTCGAGTGTTGGCGGTGTGATTCCCACGGCGGAGATTCTCAACCTGCTATCAGGCGGTATGGATCAGGAAGCACTTGGCGTTATCCGCGAATACGACGTGCCGCTTGCCGACGCAATTCTTGAGAAGATGTTCACCTTCGAAGACCTTATCGAACTTGAAGATAAGTCAATCCAAACCTTGATGCTTGAGACAACCCAAGATGTATTGGTGGTTGCACTTAAGGGAGCTTCGCCAAAACTTCGAGAAAAAATCTTCAAGAATATGGCCAAGCGTGCTGCCGATACGGTCCGCGAAGATCTCGCTGCTCGTGGTCCAACCAAAGTGGCAGACGTTGAAGATGCACAAAAGCAAATCCTCAATGTCGGACGAATGCTCCACGGCGAGGGCAGAATTATCATGGAACGCAAGAAAGAGGGTGGCGATGCAGGTTTCCTCTGATCATTGTGCAGGAGCAGTGTTATGAGCCAGACATGGAAATTTGAAACCCAGGCTGTGCACGCTGGATATAGTCCCGATCCAACGACTAAATCAATGGCTGTGCCAATTTATCAAACGGTTGCTTATGCCTTCGATAATGCTCAGCACGGCGCTGATTTATTTGACCTAAAGGTAGCCGGTAATATCTACACCCGCATCATGAATCCGACGCAGAGCGTGTTGGAGGCAAGGGTCGCGGCGCTCGAAGGCGGACTTGCTGGCTTAGCATTGGCGTCTGGCCAGGCAGCCATTACCTATGCGATTCAAACAATCTCCGAAGCAGGCGACAATATTGTTTCGTCAAGCGCGCTCTATGGCGGAACTTATAACCTGTTTGCTCATACCCTGCCTCAATACGGCATTGAGGTACGATTCGCAGACGCGAGAGACCCCCATAGCTTTTCAAAACATATCGATCAAAAAACCAAAGCTCTATATGTCGAAACCGTTGGCAATCCCTTAGGTAACGTTACTGATATTGCAGCGATATCGGAGGTGGCCCACGCGGCAGGGGTTCCACTCATTGTCGATAACACGGTTCCAAGCCCATATCTATGCCGCCCCTTTGAACACGGCGCAGACATCGTCGTTCACAGCTTAACCAAGTACATCGGCGGCCAGGGCAATAGTATCGGCGGCATGATTATCGATTCTGGTAAATTTCCATGGGCTGAGCACAAGGCTCGATTCAAACGTTTGAACGAACCAGATGTCAGCTATCACGGTGTTGTCTACACCGAAGCGCTGGGCGCTGCAGCTTATATCGGACGAGCACGCGTGGTTCCGCTAAGAAATATGGGGGCTGCCATCTCACCGCTCAATGCCTGGCTGATCCTTCAAGGTCTTGAAACCCTCGCACTTCGAATGGATAGGATTTGCGACAACACCCTTGCGGTCGCGAAGCATTTGCAAAGCCATCCCAAAGTTCAATGGGTTGATTACGCTGGACTCCCAGGCCATATCGATCATCAACTGACTGTTCGCATGATGAAGGGCAAAGCATCCGGATTACTTACATTCGGTGTCAAGGGTGGACGCGCTGCCGGCGAGCGCTTCTTAGATGCACTCGAGTTGTTTACACGGCTTGTCAACATCGGCGATACAAAATCACTTGCTACTCACCCAGCATCGACAACCCATCGGCAACTATCGGCTGATGAGCTTGCAAAAGCAGGAGTCAAAGAGGAGACGATTCGCTTATGTGTCGGCATCGAACATATCGATGATTTGCTTGCCGACCTTAATGCAGCACTCGATGCTGCCTAGACGGCGCGATCGTGCATGTGCAGGGGTTTTTGCTTAGCAATCGAATCATTTTTTGAATCGTCATCGTTTTAGTGATCAAAGACTCTGACCCGAATAGGGCGCAACCAGGTCTCGAGTGGTGGCTCCTACGCCGACTGCCTCGAATTGCACTGCTCGGTCTCGCCATGTTTGCAGCTGCTTGGTTTATGTTGCCCCACTTGCCCTGGCAGGGGGATCCACAGCGAGTCGATGCCTCAGTAGCGCAAGCGGGCTATGCCTTGATTGGTGGATTGATTTTCTTTTCCACCATGCTTTTAACGGTCTTTATTGGTTGCGCTATCGTTTTCGTCATGAAAGGGCCGGCATACACATCGACCGATTCATTCTGGCTTGAAGACGCCGACAAGCCGCAATAATTAGACGGTGGATGAAATCTGACCTACTCGCGCTGGCAGCGATTGCCATGTGGAGCACATTGGCTACGCTCGGCTTATCGCTCGCCCACCTGCCGCCATTCCTACTGACAGGCCTTTCACTACTCGTGGGTAGCTTGATCGCTATACCGCTAGCCCGGGGGAATTTGCGCGCAATTGTCGCGCCAACCAAATTACTCGCAGTCGGGATTTACGGGCTTTTCGGCTATCATTTTTTACTCTTCATGGCGTTTAGAACAGCGCCCGCGCTTGAAGCCAATTTGCTCAACTATCTATGGCCCTTGGCGATCGTTATATTAGCTCCTCTTTTCAACGCCAAACTCAGGGTCCAAGGCCGCCATCTGATCGCAGCGATTATTGGTTTTCTTGGCGCTGCCATCGCTATCGTCGGTAGGCAAGCAGGTGCTCAAGCACCCATCTTAGAGAGCTGGCACCTTGGTTATCTCTATGCGATCGCTGCTGCATTGGTTTGGGCGAGCTTCTCGTTGTGGACAAGTCAGCTATCTTTCAGAACGATACAAATCGGTAGCTTCTCAGCACTGTCCGGTTTGCTTTCGCTCGCACTACACTTTCTTATTGAAGAATCCACACAACTTGGCGCAAGCGATGCAGGATTGATCCTGATCTTGGGGTTTGGTCCTTTGGGTGCAGCCTTTTACTGTTGGGACGCAGCGCTTAAATCAGGCGATCCGCGGCGGATTGGCATCCTCTCCTTTTTAACGCCGCTACTGTCAACGCTTTTACTGGTGAGCGCCACCGATGTACCGATGGGACCGCATATCATGCTGGCGGCTTTCATGATCCTTGGGTCAGCGCTTTGGGGGTCAAAGTCAGCCGAAAGCAACGCCGGGGAAACGGACAAAACTTAAACCTTCAGCGCAATAAGCACTTCATCGAGCATTTTCTTGGCATCACCAAAAAGCATACGGTTATTTTCTTTGTAAAAAAGTGGGTTATCCACGCCTGCGTATCCGCTCGCCATGGATCGTTTCATCACAATGCTTGTGCGTGCCTTCCATACTTCGAGCACAGGCATGCCTGCAATTGGGCTAGTAGGATCATCTTGGGCGGCAGGATTAACGATGTCGTTTGCACCAATCACCATGGCGACATCGGTATCGGGAAAGTCCTCGTTGATCTCGTCCATCTCAAGCACGATATCGTAGGGCACCTTGGCCTCTGCAAGCAGCACATTCATATGACCTGGCATACGACCCGCTACAGGATGAATACCAAATCGAACATTCACACCCTTGCTTCGCAGGCTTGCAGTGATCTCATTGACCGTGTGCTGAGCCTGGGCGACAGCCATGCCATAACCAGGCACGATGATCACGCTTTTGGCCTCGCGCAATAACTCGGCTGTCTCTGCGGCGCTGACAGGTACCACTTCGCCTTGCGGTTCAGCACTCGCCCCCTCAGGCTTTGCAGCAGGCGCACCAGAGCCACTTCCAAAGCCCCCAGCGATCACACTAATGAAATTACGGTTCATCGCCTGACACATAATGTAGGAGAGAATCGCACCCGATGACCCAACCAAAGCACCTGTCACAATCAGCAAGTCATTACTCAGCATAAACCCCGTGGCAGCCGCTGCCCAGCCTGAATAGCTGTTGAGCATTGAGACCACCACAGGCATATCTGCACCCCCAATGGCCATCACCATGTGGATACCAAAAAGTAGTGCAATCACTGTCATGATGATCAAAGGCGTCATACCGCTTTGAACGCTGTCAGCTGCGATAAATTCGCCGCCAAACCAAATGACCACCAACAAGGCAAGCAGGTTTAGCCAATGGCGTGCTGGCAATAACAGAGGCTTGCCGTCGATCTTGCCGTTAAGTTTTCCGAAAGCAATCAGCGAGCCAGAAAAAGTAACCGCGCCAATCAGGATACCGATATAGATTTCGACTTCGTGAATAATCTTTTCGGCACCACTGTACTGAATCGACGTATCGACATAACTGGCAAACCCAACCAGGCAAGCAGCCAAACCTACAAGGCTGTGCATGAGCGCCACCAATTCGGGCATTTGCGTCATCTTCACCGTTTTGGCGGCGTAAAGACCAATCCCGCCACCGATCACAATGGCAGCCACGATCCACGGTATGCCGGCAGCCGCCACCCTTGGACCAAGAATTGTCGCGATGACCGCGAGCGTCATGCCGATCACACCGTAAAGATTCCCACGCCTTGAGGTCTCCGGGTTTGAGAGACCACCAAGACTTAGAACAAAGAGAATGGCAGCACCGAGATAAGCAACCGTGGCTAAACTTGAAGAAATGAGGCTTGAGGTCATTATGCCGACTCCAGATTGTTATTATTTCTAGTCACTTACGAAACATGTCAAGCATGCGCCTAGTGACTGCGAAGCCGCCAAACATATTGATTGCCGTGAGGACGATCGCAGCAAAAGCCAGCCACTGAATCAGTGCATCAGGCCTTGCATTTGTTCCTGCCTCGGGCGGCAGAATTTGTACAAGAGCACCGATCACGATAATGCTGGAAATGGCGTTGGTTACGCTCATGAGCGGCGTATGCAGTGCTGGCGTTACATTCCATACAACCATATAACCAATAAAACAAGCCAGCACGAAAACCGTGAAGTGACCGAGAAAAGCTGCGGGCGCATAAGCTCCAATGGCCCAAAACGCAAGCGCACCCAGGCCGAAAACCAAGGCGAGCGTGCTTGCAGGCATCGGCCCTCTACTGCCATGCCCATGGGCACCCTTTTTCTCAACTGCAGCACTCGCTGCCTTCGGTGCAGGCTTTGGCGCAGCCGGCGCAAGCGCGGGTGCAGGCCAGGTGATCTCACCATCTTTTATAACTGTTAATCCCCTGATCGCGTCGTCTTGCATATTGACGTTAATCACACCGTCTTTGGTTTTGCAAAGCTCCTCGAGCAAACGAAACAAATTGGTGCCATAAAGCGTTGAGGACTGACGCGCCATGCGCGACACAAGGTCGGTGTAGCCAATAATGGTCACACCATGTTTGACCACAGCCCTACCAGGCTCGGTCAACTCGCAATTGCCGCCCTGCTCTGCTGCCATATCCACAATCACACTGCCAGGCTTCATGCTCCGGACCATGTCAGCAGTAATAAGCCTCGGGGCTGGCTTTCCGGGGATTAATGCGGTCGTGATGATGATATCGACCTCGCGGGCCTGCTGCGCATACATCGCCCGCTGAGCCGCCTGAAAACCCTCGCTCATCACTTTGGCGTAGCCGCCCCCGCCTGAGCCCTCTTCGTCATAGTCCACTTTGACAAACTCACCGCCAAGCGAGACGACCTGATCGGCAACCTCAGCACGGGTATCGTTAGCCCTTACGATGGCGCCCAAACTTGCAGCAGCACCGATGGCAGCAAGGCCTGCCACCCCGGCCCCGGCTATAAACACCTTGGCAGGTGGAACCTTGCCCGCTGCTGTGATCTGCCCGTTAAAAAACCGTCCGAAGGCGTTTGCTGCCTCAACGACCGCACGATAACCGCTCACCCCGGCCATCGAGGTAAGCGCATCCATCTTTTGGGCACGGCTTAGCGTGCGCGGCAAGGCGTCGATTGCAAGAACGGTGATATTTTTTGCAGCCATTTGCTGCATTAACTCTGGATTTTGGGCAGGCCAGATAAAGCCAATCAAAATCTGACCGCTGCGCATCAAAAGCAATTCTTCGGGTGCGGGCGGGCGTACCTTAAAGATGATGTCACTAGCATGCCAAAGCGCTTGCGCATCGGCCGCAATACTCGCTCCTGCTTCGATGAAGCTTGCATCGGATAGATCGGCAAGTTCGCCTGCGCCACGCTCAATTTGAACTTCAAAGCCGAGCTTGATGAGTTTGCTCACGACATCAGGAACAGTGGCAACCCGTTTTTCGCCAGGGTATATCTCACGCGGTACGCCGATGAGCATCGTCTTTTCTCCTAGAACACAGTGTTTAAACGATCGAACGTCATAAAAGCGAAGACTCCTGCACGCAGGAGTCTTTGATCGTTGAGCCCTGATTAGCGGCTTAAAACGCTTATGCTACACAAGACTAGGGGCGCTTGACCCGCTTTACCCCTGAGCTTGATCGAGCAAACAGTGCTGCTTAGGCCTGGTCTTCGTGTTTAATCGCCTGCACCCAGCAAAAAGTCGATTTTTCCTAGCGCCACGCCGTTGTGGCGCAAGATCGCGTAGGCCGTCGTTGTATGGAAGAAAACATTCGGCAAAGCCCAGGACTTCAGGTAATCCTCTGCCAGCATGGTGCGGGTTTTGTCTTTCCCAACCGGAAAGGTGACTTGTTTTGTCTCTTGACCTTCAATCGCTTGCGTGGGTACGGTCTTTAGCCATTCAACCGTTGCTTGAATACGAGCGATCAACTCAGCTAAGTTATTTTCGGTGTTGTCGTGCTTAGGTGCCTCAAGGCCGCCAATTCTTGCAGCGCAGAGTTTGGCGGCGTCACAAGCAATATAGATTTGCGACTTAAAGGGCAGCATATCGGGCGCAAGCCTAAATTGCACCAGTGCCTGCTCATCATAGCCACGGGCCGCAACATCGGCCTGCGCCTTTTGCAGGAAATGCTGCAAGTTGTTTAGTGTGCGGATGAAGACAGGCACCGAAGCGCTGTAAAGGGTGATGGTCATGGTTTGGTCCTTGCATTCAATGCGCCAATAGCGCGATGACTTGTTCGTTAAATTTCGTTCGTTAAGTATGACGTCGAGTCAAAGCTAGCAGGACGCCGAGCCCGATCATCGTTATACCCGATACGCTCATCATCAAGCGAGCGCGGGCTGCGTGCGCAAGACCGGTATCAAGTAGTCGATTGGCAGCAAACACCGCCAACACATCTGCGAGGGTGTTGAGCAAGACACAGATGCTCCCAAGGAGCATGACCTGGGGCAAGATGAGCTCGGCGCTATTTACGAACTGAGGTAAAAACGCCAGGAAAAACATCGCGGTCTTAACATTGAGCGCCTCCACGACCATGCCATCACGAAGCGCTCGCCTGGCACCCAAAGCTGCCAGCGCTTCAGACTCCGACAGGTCCGGCGGTTTGCTGCGAAGGATCTTGATGCCGAGATAGACCAGGTAGGCAGCGCCAAGGTATTTGATGACCGAAAACGCTGTTGCGGACTGAGCAATGATCAGGGAGAGCCCAGCCGCGGCGGCTAAAACATGCACCAAGCCACCGATCGCGGTCCCGACACAAGATGCCAAACCTTCGGTGCGTCCGCCTGCGACGGTACGCGCAACGACATAGGCAATGCCCGGACCAGGAGTGATCGCAAGAACCAAGGCAGCCAATAGGAATGCGGTGAAGCTCATAGGGGTACTCGATAAAGGGAACGGCGCCAACGCTGACGTATTGCGATGGATTTTAGTTAAAGCGCGATCGTGTTGCCGGTGTGCATTGCTTATCTCAACCGAAGTACCAAAAAACGAAAAATCGTTGCTACGCTGCAGGTTTTCTCATAGCGTTTAGGTTGAGTTATCAACGACTACATCTGAGGATCATCACTTGTTATCGATTCATGAAGGCGCCTGTCTATGTGGCGAGGTCCGTTTCCAGGTCAAGGGCGAGCCTTTACGGACATTTGCATGCCATTGCCGGTACTGCCAAAAGTTGACTGGCAGTAGCTTCTACGCCGAAGCGATGTTTCCCGTCGAAGCGGTTGAAATCCGAGGAGAGCTCAGCGTGTATGGCCACAGATCGGAGACAAGCGGCAAACATGTTCATGCTCATTTCTGTCAGCGTTGCGGAACAACGGTGTCATTAACTTTTGAACGATGGCCTGAATTTCGAGGTGTATCAAGAGGCTGCTTTGATGATCCTAATTGGGTCGAGATAAGCTCCCACATTTGGACAGAATCAGCCCAGACCGGCGTTGTTTTGCCTGAGAACACAGATTGTTTTTTTCAGGCAAGGGCTTCGTTAAACGGAGAACCTGCAGAGGCAATTCGCTACACGGCGCCACAGCACGCGAAGTTACGATGCTGAGGACTTTGCGAGCGTTCTACGGGTAGCTAAATCGATCAACGCTGAATTGAAAATCATGCCAACCATCCGTCAATACACTGATCCCACTGATCGAATCCAAGTTGTCGAACTATGGCGACAGGTCTTCGGCTACGAGACCGCCCATAACGAACCCAACTTAGCCATATCAAAAAAGATAGCGATTAATGATGGCTTATTTTTCGTTGCCGTTGAAGGCAAGGAGGTTATCGGGACCATCATGGCAGGCTATGACGGACATCGTGGCTGGTTGTATTCGGTCGCAGTAGATCCAAAAAAACGATTGAGTGGGCTGGGTCGTGCACTGGTTCAACATGCTGAACGAGCACTTGCCGATTTGGGCTGTATGAAAGTCAACCTTCAATTGCTTGCAACCAATGAGGCGACTGCCGCTTTTTACAAATCGGTCGGCTACATCGTAGAACCGCGAGTGAGTATGGGAAAGATGTTATAACAATTGAATCAATGCGACTGTTGGTCTGATGCATCCG
>VGHV01000073.1 GCA_016868095.1 Betaproteobacteria bacterium | reverse complement strand
AGCGTCGTCTAGCTTGTAGCGAGCTTGCCAACGCCCACTTGCACTGCGTTTGTACAACACCACAGCACCATCTCGTAGGTGCACGATGCCTGCATCTACAGCTGCTTGTGGGACAAGTTTGAGGTGCCTGCTACGCATGTTTGGCTATGTTCTAAAAAAACACAGCTTTTAGCATAGCGTCGTTGTCAAAACTGTGCAACGACTGTGCTATGGTTTTTCGTAGCACACTTTCGGGCTAGAAGCCCTGTAGTTGTGGTGGCCTGGGGCGGAATCGAACCACCGACACAAGGATTTTCAGTCCTCTGCTCTACCGACTGAGCTACCAGGCCGACCGAGCCATCGATTATAGCAAATGACAATCAATCAGGCTTGAGGGCCGATCGATTCGCCAAATAATCGTTTAAGCGTTGAGCGCGTGAGTTGACGGGCAAACCATGCCTGCCTTTGGGTCAGTGCTTGGTAGTGTGCTGGATGAACCACATCCAAGGCCTCTGGCGGACAACTCGGCTTGTACCGGGCTGAGCGTTTGACATAAAGGAGACTGTTCTGTCTTAGGAGCGGGGTTATTAGCCGATCTGGCCAAATCCGAAATCGATAGGCCAGATCGGGGTAATAGCCATTGGCCGCGAAGTGTGTAGCCCAGTAAGACGGCCACTGAAGATTTTCATCATCGTTTGACGAAGCATGGGGCATGGGCGCACAAAACAAGACCTGTGGCGCGCAATGACATAGATCAGTAACGAAGTCCTTGGCGCGTTCTGCAGAGAGTTTTTGGGCAAAGTCGATACAAATCACCAGATCGGCTGACTGTGGAAGGCTTACCTTAATTTGTCGCAAGTCGATTTGCTTGAGCAAATTCGCGTCAACACAAGGCGGGCGCTCATCCCCGCCGGGGTTAGAAATGCCAAGTAAACGCTGAACGCCTAAATTTTGTGCGGCAGCAAGCCACAAGCCATGCCCAGCATCGAAGTGACAAATATAACTATACCGGCCCCTCTTTATGCCTGGGAGCTTCGAGAGCATTTGGAATGCGCTCGCGAAACCTTCGTCAAAGTCGTGTAAGTGGAAAGCTCGAGACAAATCACCCAACCTCAAAGTGTTTCAAGTTCACCAAATTAACCAAAAGATGAGTAAAAAAGCGATGCTGATCACAACAATCTGCCCAACCAACTTTCTAAAATTTAGATCTTCCTGCAGAACTTCGAGGTCCTGTGGCGAGAATGATGTCCGCATCTCCTTAGGAATTTCTGTAGCGCCTGTGCGCCATAAGACCGCGGCAATAATGAGCGCAAAGGCCACGGCGGTCGCTGCAATCAGCATATCAACTCCCTGACAACTAAGTTTTCACGATGTAACGAGTTTCGAGCGTTTATGCTGCCGTTTCTTGCTGCCAAAGTCGACCCCTTTTTTTATGGAAAAGCCTCAACAATCGAGCTTTTTGCATCTTGATCGTCTATCCGATCCGCCGATAAGCGATGCGCAGGCCCAAGTCCTTCGGTTTTTAGTGAAGCTTGCCAGGCAGCCTAGCCAACGGGGGCGTGCCCATGCTGCTGTTCTTATGGCTTGGAATCGCGACCCAGATTTCGACTTGATCTATCCGATCATTGAATTCTACTGGCTAGGAGCTATTGGATATTTTGAGCAGCGAAACAATTTCAACCCTGCGAGGGATCAGGATCGCATTGTGGAACAAGTTATCGAACGTCTGCTACATCGGTTTCCCGAGGTCGCATAAGTGGACCAAAGGTGCGCGGGTGGCGTAAACATCTTTGCAGGAATAGCCGTTTTCCCGAGTAACTTAGACGAGAATTGCGCTCAGGAACTTCGCCTAAGTCGCTCAACAGAATCTTCCTTGTTTGTAGAGAATCGATGACATCATGGATGGTCTTGCACACTACGCCGCTGCGCTAGCACCTGCTCAGCTTAAATTGCCGGATAACCGCCAATTCAGTGTTGACGGGCATCGCATCGGCCAGCTATCGACCGCAATGTCTGCGAAATTGCCCAGAGCAGAGCCGGCTGTCATTATCAACATCACAAGAGTGTCTGAGTCGATCCCTTCGGCCCAAGAATTCGCTAATACTTACAAACGCCCAAGCGCGCCGGCTTAGGGTCTTGGGCGCAAACCAGATTTAAGCTGCGCTTTGTTCGCTGGTTAGTTCCTGATCTGACGCTTTCCCATCGGCGCTCGGGGGATTGGCTGCTGCGGCAGTCGCCTGGGATTCGACGTGTTCGCCAACTAATCCCTGGATGTCTAGCCCTTGTCGAACTTTTGCAAAGGTTTGGCGTGCCAGGTTAAGTGATGTTGTCGCCATGATGAGCCGTCCTTGGTTGACGACAACATACATCGATGACTGAGCGGAACCGTCATAGCGGACGCGCTCCCAATAAATCGCTTTTTTGTTTCCAGGGGCAGCATTCATAGACTGAATGATAGCGAAATCCTGACTGTCTCGGCGAGCCTAAAGCATGAAAATTTGGATGAGGCTTTTGTCCAGGATCTTGGCCTCGACTAAGCGTGAATCGCTAACTGCTGCGCGTTTGCCTAATTTGTTCAAGTGTGGCGGCAAACTCGCCAGGCTTCACCGGCGCGGAAGATTTTTTTGGTATGAACTGTGGTCTCGGCCGAGCTTGCACCGACGGTGCGGCGTGAAGTGCTCCGACTGCGGTTTGAATGCGAAATGCCAGCACTAAGGCGTTGTCCACGAGTAAGGCCCTCCTGCGGCCTTACAAGGACTTACGGTTAGGATGGCCTTCGGGTTTAGAGCATCGGCGCTTCTTTAAGACAGCCTAGCCTGCATGCTTATTCCCGAGAGCTTTATAAGCGCCTCCAGACTTAAGCCCTCGACTAGATCATCTGCAAGTAGGCCTTGTGGCGTGATGTGGATGGTCGCGAGGTCGGTGTACACCCTCGATACACAGGCTAACCCGGTGAGCGGGTAGCTGCAACGTGTAACGATCTTGCTCTCGCCCTTCTTAGTGAGATGTTCCATCATCACAAAGACCTGTTTGGCGCCGCTGGCTAGATCCATCGCCCCGCCAACAGCGGGGATCGCATCTGCCTCGCCAGTGTGCCAGTTTGCGAGGTCACCGTTGACAGCGACTTGAAAGGCACCGAGCACACAAATATCCAAATGACCACCGCGCATCATGGCAAATGAGTCGGCATGGTGAAAAAACGAAGCCCCTGGCATTAAGGTAACAGGCTGCTTGCCGGCATTGATTAAGTCGTAGTCCTCATCGCCAGCTTGGGGAGCTGGCCCCATACCTAAGAGTCCATTCTCACTTTGTAGAACGATTTCTCTGTCCTTCGGAATATGGTTTGCGACCAGCGTCGGCATCCCAATACCGAGGTTCACATAAGCACCTTCGGGAATATCACGCGCAACACGCTGCGCCATCTGATCGCGACTGTAACGATTCATTACTTTTCTTCTCCACGCTTTGCTGGTGTCGGGTCATAGCGCACTCGCTCCACTTGAACGACCCGCTTGACAAAAATACCAGGGGTGATCACTTGCTCAGGGTCGATGGCGCCGAGTTCGACGATCCGATGAACCTGCGCAATGGCTGTTTTGGCTGCCATGCACATAATGGGTCCAAAGTTTCTCGCGGTTTTTCGATAGGTGAGGTTTCCCCAGCGATCGCCGGTTTCGGCAGCCACGAGTGCGAAGTCTGCGTGAATCGGATACTCCAACACATAATCACGGCCATTGATTTGCCGGGTCTCTTTACCCTTGGCCAGCTCCGTACCAAAACCGGTAGCGGTAAAAAAAGCGCCGATGCCTGCGCCGGCAGCCCTGATTCGCTCGGCTAGGTTGCCTTGTGGAACGAGCTCTAGTTCAATCTTCCCCGCACGCCATAGGTCGTCGAACACCCAGGAATCGACCTGGCGCGGGAAGGAGCAAATCAGCTTACGCACGCATCCGGCTTTCATGAGCGCGGCCAGCCCATGCTCGCCGTTGCCTGCGTTATTGTTAACAACCGTCAAATCTCGAGCGCCTTTTGCAATGAGCGCGTCGGTGAGATGAGTGGGTAGTCCGGCGCTACCAAAGCCACCGATCAAAATAGTTGCGCCGTCGTGTACATCGGCTAAGGCTTCTTCGACAGAAGCGAGGATTTTGTTGATCATCCGCTAGTTCTCCAGGCCACCCTCAAAGAGGGCCTCATGCTTAAAGGTGCTTGAGTCTGCAAGCATAGCGGTCCTTCTATAATTTCCCATCGAATCCCGCGCTCATGCAAGCTTTCTCAAGTCCAACTTCTTCGGCAATGCCGCTTCCTGACATGCCATTTTCGGCGGCTAAAGCGTCGACTCCCTCTTTGGCAGGCGCTGATGCTGAACTTGAGCTCGACGTTGCGGTTATCGGTGCATCGGTGGCAGGTCTGCTGACCGCCCAAGGCCTTGCCAGGCTTGGTTATCGTTGCGCGTTGATCGGGCCAGACCCTGTTTCAACCCGCAAAGTGCCAGGTTTTGATCCGCGTATTTTTGCGCTTTCGCCCGCAAGTTGGCGCTGGTTGCAACAACAGGGTCTTGCTGCAGCCATCGATGAATCGCGTCTTGGCCTAATCGAACGCATGCAACTTGAAGCGCCTGGATTGTCGGCTAAGTCAGCCATCGTACTCGATGCCTATAAGGCGGCGGTCGATCAACTTGCACTAACCCTTGAGCAATCCGAACTGATCGCAGCCGGGCAGCAAGCCCTTGCTATGACGCAAGCCTTTCGATTCAAGGATGCCCTGGTCAGTCTGGAGGCAGATGCTGGCGATGCTCGCAGCCTACGGCGTCGTATTCAGCTTGAAAGCGGGCAGCGAATAAGGGCCAAACTTTTGATCGGCTGCGATGGTGCCCATTCTGCGTTGAGGCAACTTGCTGGCATGAAGAGCCGCGAGATCGATTACCAATCGGCAGCGGTCGTCGCTAATTTTTCCATTGATCATCATCATCGCCACACGGCGTTTCAATCGTTTGGTCAACAAGGCATTCTTGCGCTTTTACCTTTGCCTGGAGAAGCGATGAGTATGGTTTGGTCTGCGCCCAGGCCGCTGGCGCAATCCTTAATGGTCCTTGATCCTGATGCGCTTTGCCAGAAGGTGCAATCTCATATCGAATCATGTTCAAGCGATGCTCCTCGCTTGCTGAACTGCATAAGTAGGCCCGCATCATTTCCATTGCTTGATCGCATAAGCGATCCTCCTTGTTCCCATCGATTGGTCTTGCTTGCTGATGCGGCACATGTGGTGCATCCAATGGCTGGCCAGGGCCTCAATCTTGGAATCGGTGACATCATCGAATTACTCGATGTGCTTTCAAGTCCTGCCGCGCGACACGACCCTGGGGTTCGTTCTGTTTTAGAACGTTATGCTCGTCGCCGCGCTGAGCCGGTGCTTGCTATGTCGATACTCACAAGGACTTTGCAGCAGACTTTTCGTGAACCTTTGCCCCAGTACGTTGGCGGCTTGGCTCGGTGGGCCTGGTCTCGGCTCGCTGGCAGTTCATTGCTGCAGTCTGCGATGATTCACCACGCTTCTCGTCACGGGCCGGGCCGTTGATGCGCGCTATGCTCCGGTCATGCTGATACGCTGACATCCCTCTATCGACTCTGGACAAAGGTTTTTGAGATTCCTTATGAATATTTGCTATAACAATTTACAAAGCCTGCGCTCGGTGACCGGTTCATTTGCCGGGCAACTGCTGTTGAGCGTCTTGCTCTTTTGCTCGGCGATGTTCCCAGCCCAATCTCAAACTGCTGCTGTGCCAAGCGCCGTTGAATCAAGCATCAAGCAAAGCATCGAGGCATGGCTCAAAGGCAAATACAAGGTTGATGCCGTGGCGCGCACGCCGATAACAGGTCTCTATGAGGTTCGACTCGGCACCGATCTTATTTATGTCGACGAGAAGGCCGCTTATGCATTTATCGAAGGCCAGTTAATTGATCTAAAAAACAATCGCAATATCACCCGTGAGCGAACTGAAGAGTTATCTGCGATTCAGTTCAAAGACTTGCCACTTCAACTCGCTTTCAAGCAAGTGCAAGGCAATGGCAGGCGGGTTATGGCAGTTTTTGAAGATCCGAATTGTGGCTATTGCCGAAAACTACGCGCTGACCTTGTCGGTATTAAAGACGTAACGATCTACACCTTTGTTCTTCCGCTGCTTTCGCCGGATTCAGAGGTCAAGTCGCGAAATGCACTTTGTGCTGCAGACAAGTCAAAAGCATGGAACGATATGATGCTCTCAGGTAAAGCGCCTCCTACGGCATCACCTTCGTGCGATGCGCCGATTGCCAAACTAAAAGACCTTGGCCGGAGTTTGGGTGTAACCGGGACGCCAACCATCTTCTTTCCGAACGGCAAGCGACTCACAGGCTATGCACCCATGGCTCAATTTGAAAAAATGCTTGAAGAAAACAATAAGTTATGAATTGCTCTGGGTTGAGCGCTACTGTGACTTTATGTTTTATCCGACGCTGGGGTGATGCGCCATGTGGGTGATTTATCTCGAAGCCTTTGGCATTCTGGCCCTCGTCTTATTCATCGTCTGGTGGACTATGCGGGGCAAACGCTAAGGAAATAAGGGACTTCGAAATCCTTAGTGCAAGGTTCGGGGGATACTCAGCACAAAAGGCGGAATTTCCTGCTCGAATCGCTCGCCGTCCTCTGCGACAAAGAAGTAACTGCCTGTCATCGTGGCCGTGGGGGTGTTTACCTGTGAACCGCTCGTGTATTCAAAGCCTTGCCCTGGTGCGATCAGCGGTTGTTGACCAACCACGCCAAGCCCCTTGACCTCATTAACCTCACCGTCGTCCGTCGTAATGACCCAGTGCCTGCTAATCAGTTGTGCGGGGATTGATCCGGTGTTGGCAATGGTGATGGTGTAGGCGAAGGTGTAACGCTCCTGCTCAGGCGAGGATTGCTCGGGAAGATAAACCGTTTTCACGGTAATCTTGAACTGGTAGCTCGCTTTTCGGTGTTCAGCCATCGTGGAATCCAAGTCTTTTAATGTGGGTCGAGACGCCTTCAAGCTCAGGGTAGACGATTACCTTCGGTAAATCACGATAAGTCCATGCCCCATTACAATGAACGATGGACTCAAGCATACCGATGAAAAGCCGCTACTGCATTGCCCCTAGCCTTTTATCTGCCGACTTCGCAAGACTTGGTGATGAAGTGCGTGCGCTTGAGGCCAGCGGTGCCGATTGGGTACATGTTGATGTGATGGACAACCACTACGTACCCAATCTCAGTTTCGGCCCCATGGTTTGTAAAGCAATAAGACCACACACCCGTTTGCCGCTCGATGTGCACTTAATGGTCAAGCCAGTCGATGCACTCATCAGTGGGTTTGCCCAGGCCGGTGCGGATTGGATCAGTTTTCATCCTGAAGCTTCCGAACATATTGATCGGTCTTTGCAATTGATCAAGGACCATGGCTGCAAGGCGGGCCTGGTACTGAATCCGGCTACACCGCTTCACTTGCTAGACTTCGTCATGCATCGGCTCGATTTGATTTTGCTGATGTCGGTTAATCCGGGGTTCGGTGGACAACAGTTTTTGCCGGCAACGATCGCAAAAATTCAAGCGCTTCGCAGCATGATTGATCAGCATCAGGCTGAGGGTGGTCATCGGATTGTTTTACAAGTCGATGGTGGGATAAAAATTGACAATATCCGCGAGGTCGCCCGGGCAGGCGCGGATTGCTTTGTTGCGGGATCCGCGGTGTTTTCATCGCCCGATCCCGATGGACATTATCGGCAGGTTATCAAGCAATTGCGTCAGGCGATTGATGGGGTCCATGCCCCAAGCCCCAATGACATCCATGCCTCAAGCTCCAATGGCAGGGTTTGAAGCGTTCCCTATTTGATCATGGCAGGCTTTGAAGCACTCCTTTTTGACCTTGACGGTACATTGCTTGATACGGCCAAGGACCTTGTGCAATCAGGTCATGCTATTCGAGAGGCGATGGCGATGGCACCACTTAGCGATGTGCGTGTGCTTAGTTTTGTTGGAAAAGGCGCTGAGCGTTTTGTACATCGACTATTGACCGATGATCTTGATGGCGATGCAAAGCCTGATGCATATGCCCAAGGGATGGATCGCTTTGTTTCGGTTTATGAACAATATAACGGTTGCTGGGCTAAGCCCTTTGAAGGTGTGATCGAAGGCCTCGAGCGTTTGCACGCTGCAAAGGTGCCGATGGCAGTAGTGACCAACAAAGCTCAAAGCTTTACCGAGGCCTTGCTTGAGCGCTCAAACCTGAGTCAATATTTTCAATTTGCTATAGGTGGCGATGCACTCGCTCATAAAAAGCCACACCCACAGCCGCTATTGGAGGCTGCAAGTAGGTTGGGAGTTTCGACAAGCTCAGTTTGGATGCTAGGCGATTCCGCCAATGATGCGCAAGCAGCAAGGGCTGCCGGCATGAGGGTCTTTTTGCTGCCCTACGGCTACAGGGAGGGGGTAGCGCTTGAACACATCCCCTGCGATGGTATAGTTCAAAGCATAGACGCCTTTGCACAATGGACATTGCAATCAAGCTACCGATCAAAAACGCCGCATGGCGTTGGTGGTGCTGGCATTAACCCAGCACTCGGTAGCGACGCGTAGAACCAACCAGCCCTCCATCGCAACCAGTGCGCTCTCTTTATCGCGTGCGTTAAGCTAGGCTAAACGAGGGGGATGATAAAACGAAGGCTGGTGGGGAGCGAATCATCATGACTGAGTTTGAATTTAAAGCGATTGCGGCGCAAGGTTTCGACCGAATTGCACTTATAAGCGAGTGCCTGGCGGACTTGGAAACCCCTTTGTCCGTTTATTGCAAGCTCAACGAACCTGGTAAGCGGAAAAATAGCTTCCTACTCGAGTCGGTAGAGGGTGGAGAGCGCTTTGGTCGATATTCTTTCATCGGATTGTCGGCCCGCACATCGATTCGCAGTCGCGACGATTTGATCGAAGTGCTGCGAGATGATCAGGTGATCGAATCTCATCGTGGTGACCCCCTAGCCTTTGTGCGTGCCTATCGTCAACGCTTCAAAGTTGCTTTGCGGCCTGGATTGCCACGATTTTGTGGCGGCCTGGCAGGCTACTTTGGATACGACCTCGTTCGCTTTATTGAACCGAAACTTGGTCCTTGCACCAAGCCCGATCCTATCGGGACACCTGACATGTTGTTTTTGCTGGTCGACGAATTAGCGATTGTCGACAACCTCCGTGGCAAGCTTTATCTCGTGGTCTACGCAGATGCGCGAAGCCCAGATGCTTGGACTCAAACTCAAAAGCGGCTGCGCGAATTAAAGGCAAGACTAAAAAACGCTGTTGATGAAACGGTTCCGGCGCCAGGGCCAGAAAGCAGTGAAATCCGAGGTTTCGAGAAGCAGGACTATCTCAACGTGGCAAGAAAAGCGCGCGAACTCATCATGGCTGGCGACTTAATGCAAGTGCAAATTGGACAGCTGATTCGCAAGCCTTTTTCACACCCCCCACTTGCGCTGTACCGAGCACTGCGCT